>JAYVOT010000623.1:0-1532 GCA_043757795.1 Chthonomonadaceae bacterium
CTTTCGTTTTGTCAATCCGCTTTCCCCTTCACTCAGCCTCCGCCGACTCTACGTTCATTTCGCCTCGCAGAGATTGGGGAGTCTTCCAGTCCTTCTCAGGCTGTAAAGAAACATTTTCCTTCTCCCCGAAAAGTCTTTGTCCGCACTGTTTGATCGCGGCTGCAATGAGACCGGAGAAGAGCGGATGCGCTCGATTCGGGCGGGAGCCGAACTCCGGGTGAAACTGAGTGGCGATGTAGTACGGGTGATCCGGGATCTCCACTATCTCAACCAGTCGATAATCGGGAGAAAGCCCGGAGCAGACGAGTCCCGCCTTCGCCATCTCTTCTCTGTAGTCGTTGTTGAACTCAAAGCGATGACGATGCCGCTCTTTAATCGTTGAGGCTCCATAGAGTTTTTCGGCAAGCGAACCCGTTGTGAGGTGACAACGATATTCGCCAAGTCGCATCGTCGCGCCTTTGTCTTCGATCTCCCGCTGTTCCGGCAGGATATGAATCACCGCATTCGGCGTGTCCGGCGCACACTCTTCCGAATGCGCCTCTTTCAAGCCCAGGACGTGCCTTGCAAAGGCGACGACCGCTACCTGCATCCCGTAACAGATTCCCAGGAATGGGATAGATTCCACTCTCGCGTAGTTTGACGCCTCGATCATGCCCTCGACGCCTCGCGCCCCGAATCCCGGCGTCACCAGCACTGCGTCGGCGCGTTTCAGCCTTTCAAGTTCGCCTGGTTTTTCCAGGTCTTCGCTGTCGATCCAGTCCAAATTGACGCGCGCGTCGTTCGCGATTCCTGCATGCCCAAGCGATTCTGCGATGGATATGTAGGCGTCTCCATTTTGAATGTACTTCCCGACGACCGCCACATTGACTTCGTACATCGGGCATTTGATCGTTTTGACGATCTCTCTCCACTCACTCAGGTCGGGAGTTCGCTCCGGCAACTTCAGACGCTGTACGACGAGATTCGCGAGTCCCGCCGCCTCGAAGAGCAGGGGAACCTCGTAGATCGTCTCGGCGTCGAGGGCTTCCACCACCGCCTCCGGCTCCACGTCGCAGAAGAGGGAGATTTTGTTTTTCATCTCCTGCGAGATCGGCAGGCGCGTCCGGCAGATGAGAACGTCCGGCTGAATGCCTATCTCTCTCAGCTTGATGACGCTGTGTTGCGTTGGCTTTGTCTTGACTTCGCCCCAGGGCCCGACGTAGGGGATGAGGGTGACATGAATATACATCACGTTGTCATGCCCGACCTCTTTTTTGAACTGTCGAATCGCCTCCAAAAAAGGCAGGCCCTCAATGTCCCCGACGGTGCCTCCGACCTCTGCGATGACGACGTCGTTGTCCGGCTCGCCCTCTTCGCCCTTCGCCGCCGCAAGAATTCTACTTTTGATTTCGCCGGTGACGTGGGGAATCATCTGCACAGTGCCGCCGAGATAGTCTCCCCTGCGCTCTTTTTCGATGACGGTGCGATAGACGATTCCGGTGGTAAGGCTGGCTTTTCGAGAGAGGTCGATGTCCACAAAACGCTCGTAGTGC
>JAYVOT010000624.1:0-1530 GCA_043757795.1 Chthonomonadaceae bacterium
CAAATATTAACGCTCTCATTTGTCGAGCTTTCGAGTATAGCAGAGGACAGAGAGGCAGCGCTGCAAACTTGAATTAGTTCGGCATTTGAAAGGAGCGGAGTTGGGACAAAACTCCCGCTTTAAGGGCGGGGAACAAATTAAAAAAATCATTTTTACTTGCCGCTTGACATTCATCAAGCATACGTGTTACTATCATCTCATATCAAAAACAAGCATGCAAATCCTGCATTTTTAACAGGAATTTGTTCTTTTAATCAGATTGCCAAGCGCTTCGTTCGAGCGCTTGAAGCGCGACCACAATTAGCAACTCTCTACCTACTCAACGAGTCAAATCACTCTTATGAGGTTCTATGCTATGTCAACACGATTAAAAGAGAATTCCTCTCTATTCCTCATCTTATGCATCGTTGCAACTGCCGGTTGCACGCGACCTGCCTCCAATTTCGCCCCGCCTATTCAGGCGGTCGCTTCCGCACGAAAGCCTGTCTCCCAAACGACTGTCGCCCTCTCGCCGCTCTATCTTGAAGCCGAAACACTCTGCACTCAAAAGAGATTTGGGCAAGCGGCGGACTCCCTCTTGCGCCTCTCTCGAACTTCCAACCTCTCTTCCGAAGACAGAGCTTATTGCCTGCAACAACGGCAACTCTGCCTATCGCACCTGACCGGTTCCAAACTTCAGGCTGTTTCGATCTCGACGTCCGCTCAATCCGCTTTCTCTACGGACTGCGGGCCGCTCGCCTTGCTCGCCGTCTCGCAAAAGTACGGGATTAAGACCTCGCTTGCGGAACTTCGAGCGGCGGGAGGAACGACCTCCGAAAAGGGGACTTCCATGCAGGGGATGACGAAGGCGGCGCTGAAAGCGGGTTGGAAAAGCGAGGGGGTGCAGGTGAACCGAGAGGCGCTTCCGGATGTCCCGCTCCCTGCGATCGCCTGGACGGAAGGGAACCACTATGTGGCGGTTCTGGAAATGAGAGGGCGAGGCGAGACGGGAACGGCATTGATTCAAGACCCGGCAAAGCCGGAGCCTGAAAAGATTTCGCAGGAGGTTCTCCTGCAACGCTGCGGCGGCTATCTGCTCCTTTTGAAGCGATAGTCGAAACAAAACCGCCCGTTCTCTCTTAAAGCTTGGCAGCAAAGAGAACGAGCGGCGCATACCCGAAGGCAAGGATATTATACTCCCTGCCTTCGGGAATTGTCAAATCGGGAGAAGAGCGACTGTCTCTCTATTTCCCATTCCCTGGAAGGAAACAAGCGAGTGAATCATTCATTGAAGGATCATCGGTCGAGACCCGGCTGGCTCAGGGCGCTTGCGCTGGGAACGGCGGGCAGCTTCGCGTGGAGCTTCGTACTGGCAACCCCGGCGCAGGCTCTCTCGCATCTGCCGACGCCGAAGCGGGAAGGGGTTCGCCCCCTCTCCGCGGCGGAAATGAACTCCATGATCGGGGCAGCCGGGCACCCCACCGCGGTCGCCATCGACTCCGGTTCCACTTTTCCCTGGGAAGAGAGCGTCGGGGGCGTCAATACCGGCAA
>JAYVOT010000625.1:0-5561 GCA_043757795.1 Chthonomonadaceae bacterium
GCGATAACTCAACCCGCAACCTTGGGAACCTCACCCCCGGCCCCCATATATGTTAACTTAGCGATATCGTGGGCAAATCTAAGGCAAGATTTCTGTGCAACAGACTCAGCGGAATGAATTCCTCTGCTGGGGGCGTTCCGCCGAATTGTGCTTCGCACTCAAAATGCGGCGCTTCGCCCTCGAAATGCATGTCTCACTATTGACAGTTCGCCCATATCCTCTCGATTGGGACGAGTGCGAAGCACGGCACGGTTGCAGGCCCCTAGCAGAGGAATTCATTCCGCTGGCTTAAGTTAACGCATATCCCCCCGACCCCCGACCCCCTTCTCCCGCGCTGCGGGAGAAGGGGGAGTAAGAGGGACGTGAGTCGTTACATCGGGCAGAGCCGCTTATCAAATTTGTGTGGGTGTTTTCATTTCAACACCCTGACATTTCGTCTTACGGAGTGTGTAACATGAGTTATCAATGCAGACGCAAAAATCTCCTCCTTTTTTACGATTGCAAGGGAATTCAGATAGGCATTTCCTATTGAAATCATAATAAAATAGTCTTTGACTATTGATAGCGACTCAGGTTATACTATTTCTATAAAGCGATAAGAGGAGATCGGAATGCCAAAAACGTTGTTTGAAAAAATTTGGGAGCGACATGTCGTTCATGACGAGGCGGGAAAGCAGACATTGCTCTACATCGACCTGCATCTTGTGCATGAGGTCACTTCCCCGCAAGCCTTTGAGGGCCTTAGATTGACCGGCAGAAAAGTGCGCAGGCCGGAACTGACAGTCGCGACAATGGATCACAACGTCCCCACGACAGACCGCTCCCTGCCGATCAAAGATCCGATTTCCAAGTTGCAAATGGAAACTCTCGCGACGAACTGCAAAGAGTTCGGAGTCACGCTCTACGACATTCACGACAAGCGACAGGGTATCGTTCACGTCATCGGGCCGGAACTTGGACTCACGCAACCGGGGCAGACGATCGTGTGCGGAGACAGCCACACGAGCACGCACGGGGCTTTCGGAGCGCTCGCTTTCGGGATCGGCACGAGCGAAGTGGAGCACGTCCTTGCGACGCAGTGCCTGCCGCAATCGTTGCCGAAGACGATGGAGATTCGCGTCAACGGCAAGCTGGGCGCGGGAGTCACTGCAAAAGACGTGATTCTGGCGATCATCGGAAAAATCGGGACGGACGGCGCAACGGGTTTTGTGGTCGAATACACGGGCGAAGTCATTCGAAACCTCTCGATGGAGGGCAGAATGACGGTGTGCAATATGAGCATCGAGGCGGGAGCGCGCGCCGGAATGATCGCGCCGGACGCCAAAACAGTTGAATATGTGCGGGGACGCCCCTTCGCCCCAAAAGGCGCTGATTGGGACGCGGCAGCGATGGAATGGAGCTTGTTGTACACGGACGAAGGCGCAAAATTCGATGTTTTGATCGAACTTCAGGGCGAAGAAATCGCGCCCTATGTCACCTGGGGAACAAGTCCCGGCATGGTCGCCCCGATCACCTCCAACGTTCCTTCGCCGGACGACTATGAGAACGCCGCGGATCGAAAATCCATCGAACGCGCTCTGGAGTACATGGGACTGACGGCGGGGCAGGCGCTGGAGTCGCTCACGCTCGAAAAAGTGTTCATCGGCTCCTGTACGAACGGTCGAATCGAAGATCTTCGCGCCGCCGCAGCGGTCGCAAAAGGTCGAAAGGTCAATCCCGCGCTTCATGCGATGGTGGTTCCCGGCTCAAATGAAGTGAAGCGGGTCGCCGAATCGGAGGGTTTGGACGTGATCTTTAAAGAAGCTGGCTTCGATTGGCGCGAACCGGGGTGCTCGATGTGCCTCGCGATGAACCCGGATTTCCTGACGCCCGGTCAACGTTGCGCCTCGACCTCCAACCGAAACTTCGAGGGTCGGCAGGGCAAGGGCGGACGCACGCACCTCGTCAGCCCGGCGATGGCGGCGGCGGCGGCGATAGCGGGACATCTTGTGGACATCCGAAACTGGAAGTAGAACCGCGAAACGCTGGGAACTTAGGAACCGCGAAATACGCGAAATACGCGAAAAAAAATGCAAATGCATAAGGAAAGCTCGACAACACACTTTGAACCGCTCTCCAACTCCCTCCTTGGAAAGACGGTAAGTCCTGAATCTCCCGCTTTTAGTTTAATTATGACTTACGGAAGTGAACTCCGGACTCTCTTTCCTTATGTAAGGAGAGAGTTAGGGGGCGGTTCAGAGTTTGCATCCCTTTTGCATCCGAATTTTTTTCGCGTATTTCGCGTATTTCGCGGTTTCCTCTCTTCGTATTTTGCATCTCTTTCCGTGATTAAACGGCATGTTGTCTTTGCTTTCTTTGCATCTGAATTTTTTCGCGTATTTCGCGGTTAAAACCGCATTTGCATTTGCATTTCCATTGAAAGGAGAATTGAAGTGGAACCTTTTGTGAAGGCGAGCGGCATCGCCGCTCCTCTGGATCGGACGAATGTGGACACCGATCAGATCATCCCGAAGCAGTTTTTAAAGCGAATCGAGCGTACGGGATTCGGGAAGTTTCTGTTTTTCGACTGGCGCTTTCTAAGCGACGGCGAAACGGAGAACCCTGAGTTTGAACTGAACGCGCCGGGCTATGCAGGAGCGAATATTTTGCTTGCAGGGAAGAACTTCGGGTGCGGCTCTTCACGAGAGCACGCGCCGTGGGCGTTGGACGACTACGGTTTTCGATCGATTATCGCCCCTTCGTACGCCGATATCTTCTACAACAACTGCTTCAAAAACGGGATTCTTCCGGTAGTTCTGCCGGAAGCGACTGTCAACGAACTGCTTGCAAAGGCGAAGGCGAACCCCGGCTATCGGCTCACAGTCGATCTGGAAACGCAGACCGTTTCAGACGAACAGGGCTTCTCGACCCGCTTCGAGGTGGACGCCTTCCGCCGCCACTGCCTCCTGAACGGTCTGGACGACATCGGTCTCACGCTTCAGCACGAGCCGGACATCGCAAAGTTTGAGAGCGCTCGCGCTCCCTGGAAGACGGGCGCGCTGGCGTCAGTTTAGACGAAGTTTGAGGGGGCGGGCGACTTCGTCGCCCGCCCTTTCCTGTTCTATTTGAAGCCAATCAACGCAAAGCGAAGGGTTTGCCCGACGCGCCAATTTGCAACTAGGCGTTCTTGAATCTTGGAATGGATGAGAAATTTCCCCCAAGCTGACAAATAGAGGGAATAGCGCCCATCGTTGCGAATGTTTCCCTCGTAAAGCTATACTTGAAGCGTTTGGCGAGAATGAAACTTGTCATGAATCCACCAAGTTTTGAATGGAAACAAAGTTTCAGTCTCATAAATTCTCCGTTAGCACGCTCATTCTCGCCCTCCGTCCAATCCTGAACCTTCGCCGCCGTTCGGCATTTTCAATACGATCGTATTTCCCGAACCCTCTTTCAAAGACTGCAACAGCCGCAACTGCATCAACTCCGGGTTGTTCTCCAATAGTTTTGCCGCATTCGCCAGATTGCGGAGCGCAGCCGTCTCGCCTCGCGCTCGTTCCAACGATACCAAACCCTCTTTGCGAGCGTTCACCACCTGAGCGAAAACGTTTTTCAAATCGCCGGGGAACATGATGTCCTTGATGCTAACTTCTTGAAGGACCACTCCTAACTCAAGGGCTTTCGATTGAACGGCCGCAAGTAGTTTTTGGGCGATCTCGCGTCTTTTTTCCATCAGTTCATCGATAAGACTCTCGCCTACAAGGTCTCGTAAAGCGACCTGAAGCATCAAGTAGAGCATGTCCCTGAAATTTTCCGAACTATGCAACGCTTTTATCGGGTCTACGATTTTGAAAGTCGCCGCAATGCTGACTTTCAAGCCGATATTGTCCGCGCTCAATACTTCTTGCCCCGCAATAGTCGTAGACATGAGGCGCATATCCATAAGTTCGATTTTAGTTCCAGACTTCCAGTATCGGTGAAGCCCAGGTTCCAGGAGGCGCTCAAAACGACCATCCCGATAGAGCAAGCCCTTTTGATACTCCATCACCACCGTTTTCCCAGCCAGCCTCTTGACTGTGAAGATGGCAGCGACGAGCAGGATCGCGATTCCCGGAACGACGAAAATTTCAAATGACATGATTTAATTTCGAGATCGGTTGAGAACCTGTCGCATCGAACCGCAGTTTCATGGCGGAGGCGAAAGCCTACAAAGCCCTGAAACCGTACCCGGAGGAAGGTAGTTTGCGACAGGCGAGGAGGGTATTTGATAAACAACTTGGCGCACCGACTTGCGAAGTCGCGAGGAGATTCCTTTCGACTGCTAAATGCGACAAGTAATCTATTCTACTTCAATTTCAGTAGAAACATTGCGATAGATGAGAAACTTCAGCTAATCATTAGCTCATGCTAAAGAATTAGTAAAGCGCTTGCTCGTAATTTAGCGCTTGCAGGTCGTTACGAGCGCCGACAGTTGAATGGAGGGTGATTACGCGCCATTTGCGGAGAGAGCGGGATGAAACTCCTCCGGAATGTTTGCCTCCCTACGATATTTGAATGGAATTGTTATGCATACTCGATACTGTCATGGCAACTGATCAAAGAAATTTCCTAGAACGTAAACAATTTTTCCAATTGGGGGAAATATATTCGAGCCATAACCATGAGCGTATGAATTACGTTGTTCGCGCAGATCGTGCATCGCTTGTGCGTTTTCTCTTTGAATCCGAATCTTAGGTTCGGTTTTATTAAATTCTTTTCTGCACTTATCGATCAAAACACTCAACTTTGGTTCTGAGCCTAACAAGATATTAAGCGAGCGAAGATAGTCACGCATAAAACCTTCGGATTTCGCGATCAAAATCAGGGCGTAAGCGTCATCAGCGGTCGCTTTTGCTGACTCAAGAAAATTTCTATCGAAATGAGGAAGCGTCGAAAATTGCCCTTTCCGAAGACTCGATGGCTTTTGTTTAGTCTGAGCTAATGAAGACAGAAGTTTGGCGACTTCCTCATACTCGTTCTTGATTCTCAAAAGTTCGTTTTTGTGCGCTTGACTCATGGTTGGAACAACAGCTTGATTAGCCAATCCCAACCGCGATTGAGAAGATCCTCTTCCACTCGCACCCCGCCGGCTTCTAAGCGCCATTGCATCGGTCGGCTCTGATAGAGAAGTTCCACCGTCCTCAAATTCGAAGCATCAACACGGATGGCGCCAACGCCGTTTCTGCTTTTTTGAAGTATTGCCAGTCGAATGCTTCGGTTAAGTTTAGGATCATCGAGCAAAACGTCTGTTCTTTGGCGTAGTTCAAATGGCAAGCTGCTGCCGTCGCTCACGTTCCACCCCTTCTCTTCCGCCCATAACTCCAGCCTCTTGAGCATCTCTTTTTCGGGTTCAAAGTCCCTTGTCGGCGCTTGGTCAATCCATTCGGGCAAAACAACCATTACATCCCTCCAATCTCATCCAATCTCATCCAATATGACATTGTACATTACCTTTTGTTTACAGCGCACTGCTCGCCATATCGTTCCCAAATGATCTATTCGCTTTTATCTGAATTCGACAGCGCGGCGGCCGCGTTTCGCAA
>JAYVOT010000626.1:0-5560 GCA_043757795.1 Chthonomonadaceae bacterium
AATGGACGGCGAACTATCTCCTCTGGAAGGCGAACGACTATATGGATTCGAGGAAGTTTGTTTGTTCGGAGAAAAGGACGGACGAGATCTCTCTGAACTGCAAAGCGTCAATTTGAGCATACTCCCTGAATCAACAGCCACTTTGATCTATACATCCGGTACGACAGGCGACCCTAAAGGGACCATGATGTCTCATTTAGCAGTCCTTGAAACTCCTGACGCAGTGATGGCGGAGCCAATTGTAAATATTGGAGATCAGGATGAATTCCTATCGTTTCTGCCCTTGAGCCACATAACTGAGCGTGTTGCGGGCTTCTACTTGCCTTTGAGAGCCGGAAGTTGCATCACATATTCGATGGGACTCTCCGCCTTTGCAAAGGAGTTGACGACTACCGTTCGCCCTACTCTCATTCTTTGCGTTCCGCGTCTCTGGGAATACATGTATGAGAAGTTCAACGAACAGTTGCCTAAAATTCCTGAGAACCAGAGAAAAATTATGCTCTGGGCGATCAAAATCGGAAAAAAAGCTGCGTTGAAACGGTCGGAAGGAAAACCTACAGGGTTGTTTTTGACGATTCAACTCGCGATCGCTGAACGATTGGCTCTTGCCAAAGTGCGCGAAAAAACGACAGGCGGGCGACTCCGTTACTGCGTCTCCGGCGGCGCGCCGCTCGACCTGAATATCGCAGGATTTTTTCTGGGCATCGGAATCGAAATACTTGAGGGCTACGGACTTTCTGAAACAAACATGATCGCTGTCAATCGCCCCGGCAAGCAAAAGATCGGCACAGTCGGTCCGCTCATCGACGGCGCCAAAGTGAGAATCGCTGACGACGGCGAGATTTTAATGCGCGGCGCGGGTCTTATGTCGGGCTATTGGAACAAACCGGAAGCGACAGCTGAGGCGATCGACCAGGAAGGGTGGTTTCATACTGGCGATGTGGGAGAGCTTTCAAAAGACGGTTTTCTCAAAATCACTGACAGGAAGAAAGATTTGATCGTGCTGACCAATGGCAAAAAAGTGGCGCCCCAACCCATTGAGGCGTTGCTCAAACACAGCCCTTACATCGCCGAAGCTGTTTTATTCGGGGACAGGCAACCTACTGTCAGCGCCCTCTTCGTGCCCGCTTTCGACAAACTGAAAGCCTGGGCTGCCACTCAAAATCTTGCGGCTGATAACGATACGGCGCTCGCCGGATTGCCGGAGGTTCAGAAACTGTTTCGTGAAGAGATGGATCGTCACGCCCCCGACCTCGCCGACTTTGAAAGAATCAAACGCTTTAAAATTATTGATACGCCCTTCAGCATTGAAACAGGGGAGTTGACGCCTTCGCTGAAAGTAAAGCGAAAATTCGTTTTGAACAAATATTCAGAGGCTGTCGCCGCGATTTCAAAGGCATGAGGATAGAGGGTAGGAGATGGAGTGCAGGAGGCAGGTAAAATTGCTTAATTTAAACTCATATCTCCGAGTCTAAACTTTTCCTGGGAAAAGCGAGTCGCTATTTCGTATGCAAATCGCCATTCAGCAAGTTCATTCCGATGGCTTTCAGGAGTTCCGTGCATCTTTCAGTACCGGTCAGGCTCATTCGGTATTTCGAGACATGCATGTCGTCGCTTGGGAGTGCGATTGAGAGCGTGGGGGCGATAGGGGTGAATAGTATCGTTTGACTGCCGCTTTTTGCGGCGCTCAAATGGAGTTTCACTCCTTGAGCTTGCAACAAATCGGAAACACGGATTCCGAACGAGGGATCAATAAAGTTTCTTCCCTCGAAAATTCTTATTGCGGGCAGATCCAGTCTTCCTTCTCCGAGGTTTTCGATCCAGGGAACATCCGCGTTCACGATCAGATTCAAGTTTGGCGCGTTGGCTTGAAGAAAAACGACTCCTTTTCGCGCCACATCCATCGCGCATTCCTCCGCCATGACGAACATTGCGCCGATTCGCCCATCGTCAATTGCGCGAACCGCTTCGAGAACGGAGAAAGCAGTCACACGCGGATCGAGCGCTTTCCCTTCAATTACGTCTTCATCAAAAACAGTGGATTGCTTGAACGTCCATCCGGTACGATAAGGGCGTATGCCCTCCCCGTGTAGAACGATTCTCTCTTCATCTCCAACTTTCACCGCTTCCGCCGACACCGGGAAGGCGCCTCTTCCGTCCTGCGCCAAATAGTCAAAACCCTGCAACGCGGCATTTACAAAAATAGTCGCTTTGTTTCCCCAGAATCTAGTATTATAACCGCCTTCCGGACGACTGCCGTAGACGCATCCTCCCACCTCATCCATGTGAGCGATGAAGACGCCTTCCAAGTCCTGAGGCGAATATCCATTTTTCTGGAAAAAACAAAAGCCGTCGAGAACAAAGGTGCGGGAATAAGCTGATCCAAATCGTTTGGAGATTAGATTCAGCACAGGTCCGCACGCTGTCCCGACGGAAGGAGATTCCGTCAGAGCCTTTAAAAAAGCTCTGTCTAGCAGGTCCAAAAAACGCCTCCTGCCGCTTCCATGCAGCTCCCGAATATCAACTTGATGTCAATAGAGGCTAAATTTCATTATCGCTTCGCTCTCTCAAATTAAGGCGATTAGAGAGCGAAGCGACATTGTAGTTTAGTTCACGCCTTTGATGAGGATAGTGCCTACGTACTGTCCGGCAGTTACGATATACACATGGTTCCCAACTCCATGCACCGTCACCTGAGCGAATCCGACGCTCGTGTTCGTAAGGCGCACTCTCGGTTGAGTGATATTGTATGCGAAGCCCGGCGAGTTGATGTCCACGCCTTGCGTTCCATCCGGCAGTGTTTCAAAGATCGCCAGATTGCCGTTTACAGGAACAGGATTGTTTTTTGCGGTAACGACAGTGATTTTAATGTTCACTTTCGAACCGGTTTTCGCTGTGGGCGGACCCGTCACATTAAAGTGATCTACGAACACGTTAGTCGATCGGTTCACGAAAACGCTTGGGAAGATCGGAAGTTGCTCCCAGTTTTCGACCAGATTACTATGTCCGTCGTCGTCGGAGATAAAGAAGTCCTTGACAGGAAATCCTCTTCCCGGAGCGAGGTCGAAAGCGTAGTTGAATACGACGTTCGAGTCATTACGGAATTGCAATGTTTTGATTACGTTCAGAGAGGCGTCGCCGAAATTGCGCCATGAAAGGTGAATATTGGAGTTGAGTTTGATGGGCGCGCCGTCCGGGCCGATCGCCGTCACGGAGTACCATTCGTTCACATTTTGCGGAATGTTCACTCCTACATCGCCGAAAAGCGGGCCTGTAACGATAAAGTGATGCGCCTGAGTAGGTTTCGGTTTCACGCCGTTGGCCGCAAAGAACCCATAAGCGCTGAAGCTGTTTTCGCTTGCGACATAAGCTCTGCCGTTTGCTATCGTCGGCAATGTGAATTGAACCGAAGTTCCGGGCACGTCTCTCATGCCCGCTCCGAAGGCGCTGTAAAGTTCTTTCGAGACGTCATTGGCGTCATAGGCATGAAGAACGGAAACAGGAATCTCAAGTGGAAATCGCTCTACGTAAGGCGCGAAAGTCGTTCTTTCCAGAGTCCACACGATTGCGTTCCCACCATCCGGGCTTGTCGTAATGACCGGGGTTGCGCCGGGATACTCTGCGAGATGCGAACTCACCGAAGACGGGATCGGGTTCAAAAGCCCGTTCTCAAATTTGAAGGCTTTGAGTTGGTCTCCGGTTCCCTGATAGTAGAGGGTGTTGTTTAGGAAAGCTGGAACTCCGTATATCTCGCCAACCGCATTATCTAGAGTCTGCACCACGTTGTCCGTGCCGAAGGTGAAGCCGCCCATACCGTTGCGATTGATCAGATAGATTTTGCCTTCTTTGCCGGCAGCCACGAGAAGATTGGGAGTGGTCGTGTTGCCGACATCCGGCAAAACGACGATTCCGCCTGCACCGAGGTCGGTCTGAGAGGCGGACAACTCGCTCCAGTTGAAGGGAGTGAAATAATCCAATACGGAAGCGAGCGGAGAACTTGCCCCGTGGCTCTTCTTCTTGATGACTTTACCGTTCGTTTTGACTCCGCCGTTGGGCGGAGGCGCTATCAAACCTTCAAACGAAAGTTTGAGAACTGAATCGCCGTATTCAGTCCCGCCGGAGAAAGCGACTGGATCGGCATTGAAGTCTCCTGCTCCTGTTGCAATATACACGCATCCTGTCGCATCCACTGCCGGGCCAGCCCCTCCGCCCCAGATTCCCCCGCCGTCGGCGATGGCGCGATTCGTACGGTTCGGAGAGGAGTTGAAAACTCCCTTCGGAGTGAGCGTATTCGCATTGAAGGACATGACCCAACCGTGATACGGCGTGACATCGCCATGAGATCCCCAGGCGATATAGAGCGTCGCGTCCGCAGTTCCCGCATTCACGAGGGTGAGAGCCGCCTGTTGATTTTCCATTAAGGGATCAAAAGGAACGTAGCTATTTCCCGAATCGTCAGTGAGTGAACCGTCGCCGTTTCCATCGACTGATGCGGAAATCGTCAATGGGCTACCCATGTCGAACCTTTCGGCTCCCGTCGCTATGTCGATCGCGTGCAGTTTTTGCGCGTATCCGTTTCCGCCCTCTTTCGTCTTCACGACCACATACATCGTTCCCGTACTGTATCCGGTTTTGGGATCGGTGCGGCTGTCGATCACAGGAGTGCCGATTATCCCGATCTCGGGAGAGATGTCGCCGCTTTGCACGTCTCCTTCAGAAACAGGGACAACCCCTGCATTCGGGGAGTTGAAATTGATTTTCCAGAGAGGCGTGTCTCGAACCGCGAAGCTAGCGCTCGATGGATTTTTTATCTGCGCACTGCCCCCGCCGTCAAACGCATAGATCGAGTTGTGCGTCGTGCAGACGAAGACGGCATTGTAAACGCCGACAGGTTGGTTGAAAAGGTCTTTGATATTGGGAAAATTAATGCAGGGCACATAAAGCGGTTGTGCGTAGACTGAGCCGTCAATTGGGCGAGTCCAGAGCTTGCCGAAAGTGTCGGCGGACAGGTTTGAGCCGATTCCAGTAGTGAAAGCGTTCTCGTTCGAGCTGACTCCGGTACGTTGATTGTTGTTGTGATAGGTTGTAACGCTTGGCTTCACCACGGGAACAGCTATCAGAGGCTTGCGTTGGGCTAAGACGGCGGTGGGAAAGAGCGCGGCTAGACTCAAAGCGCTTGTGAAAGCGAATGCCATAAAGGCGCGTCCGGCGAAGCGAGAGTTGGATATTGCAGTTAACATAGCGAATGAGTTCTCCTCTTGAAACAGAGACGTTTGTAGAGCTTTCGGTTGAACTATCGTTGTCGTCTGAGACTGCATTGAAACAGTCTTCAGATGAATGATATGAATATTAATATAGAACTGCAAAGGAAATGAAAACGAATGTTTATTTGGAGATGCGGCAGTTCAACTAATAGTTAGCTGTGAAGTGAGTTGATTCCTCTATTTGAACGTCGGCTTCATAAAAATATACAGCTATTTTGCATATATTTTCTTCCTGGCGCGAAGAAGGTTATGATTTGTTTGAAGAAGGCTTAAGACTGTCAATAATAAAATTTCGA
>JAYVOT010000627.1:0-1526 GCA_043757795.1 Chthonomonadaceae bacterium
CTACGCCTCAGATGGCGCTTGGCACAACATCCTAGAGGAGTTGCATCTCACCTACAGGTTTAATCGTCTGTCAAATGGCAACGGCAAGGATATGCCGAGCATCTGCTTGAAGGTTCCCACAGGCGGCGGCAAGACACTGCTTGCGACTCAAGTTTTGGGGCAGGCATATCGTTCATTCCTGACGCATCGCAACGGAGCGGGTCTCGTCCTCTGGATTGTGCCAAGCGATCAAATCTATAAAGACACCCTGAAGGCGCTGAAAAACCGACGTCATCCTTACCGGGAAGCCCTGGAATACTCCCTCTCTCGCCGGGTCGAGGTTTGGGAAAAGCACGAAATCGCGCGCCTCACTCCCTCCCGACTCGCCATGTGCCTGAATGTTCTGGTGGTCAAACTTCAAGGAACGAACAGGCAGGACAAAGAATCGCTCAAATTCTTTCAAGACAGCGGCGGAAATATCGTTCAGCATTTTCCGCCGGAAGATGACTTTGAAGGACATCGCGCCCTCAAAGAACGTGTCCGAAATCTTGATATGCTGGATGAGAACCCGGAAACGGGAAGTTATTTAGCGAAAACCTCTGTAGGCAATCTCGTTCGATTATGCGAACCCGTCGTGATTTTGGATGAGGGACACAAAGCGACTAGCGACCTTGCCAGACTGACGATGGCAAGTTTCAATCCCTGCCTTGTCGTCGAGCTCTCCGCCACCCCGCATAAAGAAGCGAATATTCTCTCTAGAGTCAGTGGGAGAGAACTGTTGAATGAACAGATGATCAAATTGCCGATCAATGTCGTCACTTCGCGCATGACCTCCTGGGAACAGTGTTTGACTCTGGCGCGGGATAAACGCGAGCATCTGGCGCGAACGGCGCTTCAGCACTATCGTGCAGGCAATAAGCTGATTCACCCCATAGTTCTGATACAGGTAGAGAGAACCGGGAGGGATCAGATTGACACCGAGTTTATTCACAGCGAACAGGTCAAGGAGTATCTGGTCGACCGGCTCAACGTGCCTAAAGAATCGATAGCCATTAAAAGTTCCGAGAAGGATGATATCGAAGGCATTGACCTAATGGACGACGCTTGCCGAATTGAGTGGATCATCACGAAGTCGGCGCTTCAGGAAGGGTGGGACTGCCCCTTCGCATATATCCTTGTTTCCCTTTCAAATACCCGTAGTAAACAGAGCATGACTCAGCTTGTCGGGCGCGTGCTACGTCAGCCATTTGTCGAGAAAACGCCTTTTAATGATTTGAACGAGAGTTATGTTTACTGTCTGAGACAGTCATCGGAGGCTGTAGTTAGCGAGATTAGAATCGCCCTTACAAAAGAGGGGTATGAAAACGACTCGACTAGCGTTGTAAATAGAAGCGGACAAAGCGACGCCCTGACCGGAAAAACGGCGACAATTCGACCTCAATTTCAGCAAATCTATAAAGAGTTCGAGGGGAAAATCTATCTCCCTCAGTTCTGTGTGAGAAACCCGGAAGGCGATGAAAGGCTGGACTATTACCTGCACCTCCTCA
>JAYVOT010000628.1:0-1525 GCA_043757795.1 Chthonomonadaceae bacterium
CAACTGGTTCTCAACACTGAAAACCAACTGAGTCCACAACGAGAAACGATCCGTCGATTGGAAACGAGGCAAATCCCGCATCAGGTCTTGTTTCTTGAAACGGAAACCATGCCCGATGTGATAGCGACAAAGGGTGAGTAAGCAGAGCGTCGTTGAGCGTCATCGAGGCATCTGGTCTGGCTGAAAAACATTGGGGAAAATCATTGCGAAATGCTAAAATCGTGCTAGTATCCATTAGGTAGGCTCCTTCCTTGGTAAGTTGGAACAATACCTGAAACGGGCAACTTCTCGCTGTCTTCGGACGACAAGAAGTTGTCCCTTTTATCTAAACGTCAAGAAGAGAAGAAAACATGATAAATCCGCTTGATTCAATTTGCCGCGAGAGTCCGGTATTGCGCTTCGTGCAGTCGCTGATAGACTCCGCCCGATGAGACCAATTCCTGGTGCATTCCCTCTTCCGCCACTCCTGTCTCATCCACGACGACGATCCGATCCGCATTTTGTATGGTTGCGAGGCGGTGAGCGATGACGAGCGTCGTGCGTCCTATCGCCAATTCGGCAAGTGAAGCCTGAATTGCTCGCTCCGTCTCCGTGTCTAGGGCGGAAGTCGCTTCGTCAAGGATCAGAATCGGCGGATTTTTCAGGAACATTCTGGCGATTGCAAGGCGCTGCTTCTGTCCTCCGGAGAGTTTGACTCCCCGCTCTCCGATGATCGTGTCAAGATCGTCCGGCAGTTGCGCGATCATCTCGTCCAGTCTCGCTCGATAAGCCGCCTGTCGAATCTCATCTTCCGTCGCGTCCAGCCTCCCATAGGCGATGTTCTCTCGAATGGTACCTGCGAAAAGAAAAACGTCTTGTTGCACTATGCCTATGTTTCGGCGAAGAGAGGCGAGCGTCATCTTCCGAATGTCGACTCCGTCCACTGTAATCCGCCCCGAATCCAGCTCGTAGAACCGAGGAACAAGGGAGCAAATCGTCGTTTTGCCCGCTCCGCTCGGACCTACGAATGCCACGGTTTCCCCGGCTTTGATGGTCAAGTCAATCCCTGTCAGCACCTTTTTGCGGTCGTCATATCCAAAATGCACGTCTTCAAATAGTATGTCGCCCTTCAGATGTCCTGCTTCAAATGCGTCCGGCGCGTCTGCGATGTCAGGTTCCGTCTCCAATAGTTCGAGGTATCGCTTGAAGCCTGCGATGCCTTTTGGATAGGTTTCCAAAACTGCGTTGATCTTCTCGACGGGGCGAAAAAAGACGTTGACCAAAAGAAGAAACCCCATAAACCCGCCTACTGTCAACTGATTGCGCAACACGAAGTAGGCTCCTGCGATCATCACGAATACCTGCACGATTCTCATAGTCATATAACTGAGGGACATGCTTTTCGCCATGAGTTTGTAGGCGTCCAACTTTGTTTCGCGATATTTTTCGTTGTCCGCAGCGAAGAGAGTTCGCTCATGGTCTTCATTTGCAAACGCCTTCACGACTCGGATGCCGCCCACGTTCTCTTCAATCCGCGCATTGAAAT
>JAYVOT010000629.1:0-1524 GCA_043757795.1 Chthonomonadaceae bacterium
ACGAACTGTCAAGTTCGGTGACTATCCTTGCAAGAACCGAAGCTGGAAACCGGTCATGATTTTCGATGGCTAGTATCGTGTCTTGCGATTTCAAACGCGGCAGCAAAGTTCGCACAAACTCGATGACTTCAACGGAGTCCGGGTGATGATCCGCAGAATCGATCACCAAACGCAGGATGGGAGAGCGAAGTTTGCCGGCAAGATCAATCCAAGATGACAATGATTTGAGACCCGTCGCGCCCAATTCAATCAGCATGGAGCTAGCGGGAAGCCGCAAGAGAGAATTCCAGGACAAATTATCGCAAAGCTGAACGCAATCCAACCCATTCTCTTTAGCGCGATCAATAATTTGCGACGCGGATAATTGACCGCGTTCCACCTCGTGTGGCCAGGTATAAGAGCCAACCCCTATTCGCACCGCTATTTTAGCTGAGGTGTTCATAATTTAACCGCTATGAACTGTTCCGCGCTCAGGTATGCGCCTTCGACGATTCTCAATGTCTTGAGATTGTCTTCCGCCGTCGTTTCAGCCTGCCCTCCTCGAACGCCTTCAAGCAGGTTTGTCAGACAGGGCACGAGCGAGGCATGAACAACATCGTAAGCCGGGTCAGCCCAATCATAATGTTTTGGCGGAACCCTTCGGGCGCTTGTTCCCTCGCGAGTTGTGATCCGTAGATGGAAATCCGCCGCCAGTTCGATGCTTCCCCTTTCTCCTTCGATTCGAAACAAGGTTTCCGGGAACCGATCCTGTTCGTAGAAGTTTTGCGGATAGCCCAGTTCGGTTATCACCGTGACCCCGTTGTGCAGTGTCATTACCGTCGCCGCATCCTCTCCAGCGATTTCCTGTTGCACCTTCCGGGTCTGACAGTATACCGATTGCGCTTCCCCGAACAGAAATCGAGCCGTATCAAGGATGTGAACGCCCATATCCGCCAGCACGAACCGTTTAAGATTTTTCAGAAAAGGTTGATTGTCGAAGACAGGATATCCCGAAACCATCGTCAATCTCGCTCGGAAGGGACACCCGATCGCGCCCGAATCCAGCTCTGTTTTCAGCGCCCGAATCGGGGTTTGCCAACGCCAGTTTTCATGAACGAATAGCGGAATCTTCAGATTGAGCGCTTCAGTCGCGAGCGCTTCCGCCTCAGCAAGGCTCTCCGCAAGCGGTTTCTGGCAGAGGATAGGTATGCGATGCGAAAGCGCCAGACGAACCATATCAGGATGCGTCTGCAGCGGCGTGACAATGTCTGCAAAGTCCGCTTCAACGAAAGCGTCTTCCGGTTGGGAAAAGACGTTTGCGATTCCGAATCGATTAGCTAGCGTATCCGCTTTCTCTTTGTTCAGGTCACATATTGCGATGCATTCCACGCCCGAAATCTCATGCCATGCGGCAAGTTGATACTGCGCCCAAAATCCCGCTCCGAATAAGACGAATTTCAACACAGTGCCATCGCCTCCAATTTGAAATCGATGCATACAGTAGCGTAAGGCGAAAGTTGAAGCATTCCATACGACTCCGTTTTG
>JAYVOT010000630.1:0-5547 GCA_043757795.1 Chthonomonadaceae bacterium
AAGCCTTTTTATCGCAATTCCCAAAAACAGTGGCGTTTGGATTCTTGACTTTCTAGACAAAAGGCATCGATAAAACCCAGTTCGCTGATTTTTGCGCCTTTTCTAAGAGGAATCTTGCAGTTTTCATTTTGCAATACTCAGCCCGGAGAAATCGCGCGACTACTTTCACAGCTCCTTTAGTCATGGGATTCAAAAGCGCAAAAATGCCGGGGATATTCAACTCTCGAAAAAAGTCATTTTGTTGTCAGGTCTGCGTAACATCAATTAAGTAAGTAGGATTTCAATGCGTTTGCCCTGCACCTGCAACGCAGTCGAATGCTACTAAATAGAAGATGAACGAGAGGGCGTAAAACTCTCTAAAATATAGGATTTGGTTGCCGAAACAGTGTTCTTGCCGGAACTCGAGACTTTCTTACAAAATAACTTGCTTGTTCCCTTGATTTTTTTGTTGGAATCGGTTACGATTGATGGAATATATCTACAAATGTCTCAATCCCGCTCATCGAACGCTCTGGTTGAGATAAACCCATAGGCTGAACTCGGTCAATACGGCGCTTTTCTCACCCCCGTATGCTCTGACTCGTTTCAGGAGGTGTGCAATATGCGTCTCTGGAAGCGGTTTCTTCCCGTTATACTCTTGCTGTCTTGCGTCACGCCTGTTGTCGCGCAAAAGCGAAACGCTTTGATTTCTCCTTCTTCCGCCCAATCCTCTGGAAAAATTGAGTTTCTTCGTGATGTCGCGCCAATATTGGATCGCAGCGGATGTTCAGGGGCGGGTTGCCATGGCAAGTTCGGCGGGCGCGGCGGATTTCAAGTCTCCTTACTGACGCTCAGTCCTGAAGACGACTTCGAACCGATCGTCTACGGCGGCCGCGGCAGACGCATAAATTTCGCCGTTCCTGAAAAAAGCCTCCTCCTCCTCAAATCGACGAACGCAGTCGCACACGCCGGCGGATCGCGATTCACTGTCAAATCTCCGCAGTACGCCACACTATTGAAGTGGATCAAGCAGGGAGCGCCCTTTGAAGACAAAGACCCTCGTCTTGTATCGCTTGCGATTTCGCCTCAGAAAGTCACACTGCCGGCAGCCGGCGCCGTGCAACAACTGAAGGTGACTGCCACCTACACGGACGGCAGCTCTCGCGACGTAACCAATCAGACTTCTTTTCAATCCACGAACGACGCAGTCCTGTCAGTCGGTCAAAACGGCTCAGTCAAGGGCTTGCGGTGGGGCGGAGGAGCCGCTCTGGGACGCTATCTCGGCAACATCGTCGCCTCGTTCGTCACGCTCCCGCAGATACGCAAGGGGGCTTACCCAGTCATCGCTCAAAACAACGTCATCGACCGATTCGTACTCGACAATCTGAAACGCCTGAACGTCGTGCCTTCCAACCTCAGCGTCGATAACGAATTCATGCGTAGGGTGACCCTCGATACGCTTGGTCGCCTGCCTAGTTCCGACGAAGTCCTCGCTTTTGCCAACGACAAGGCTCCCGACAAGCGGGTGAAGCTCATCGACGATCTTCTGGAGAGACCAGAGTACGCGGACTATCGAACGTTGCGTTTGTGCGATCTTCTGCGAGTGAATCCCCGCAAGATCAGCGGAACCGGATTTCTAGGAGACAGAAGCGCAGCGCTTTTCTATGAGTGGATTTGGAAATCCGTCGAATCCAACAAGCCTTATGATCAGTTCGTACGAGAGATCATCTCCGCAAGAGGAAGCACCTTCATAAACGGTCCCGCGAACTTCTATCGTATCGAACGAAATCCGAATGATCGAATGGAGAACGTAGGGCAGGCGTTTCTCGGAGTGCGGATGTCTTGCGCTCGTTGCCACAAACACCCATTTGATCGTTGGAACACGGACGATTATTGGAATTTCGCCGCTTTCATGGGTAAAGTAGGAATTAACGGCGGCAAAATCATTGATGAGAACGTCGTTAACTACAATGGAGGCGGGCAGGTTTACAATCAATCGGTTACAGGGCGAAACCGGGGCAGGCTGGCTCCCGCCACCTATCTCGGCGATAAGCTTCCCGCGAAAACGGACGGCGACATGGTGTTGTCGTTGGCGGATTGGATGACAGACCCTCATAACCCTTTCTTTGCCCGCGCCACTGTGAACAGGCTCTGGTCGCACTATTTCGGGCGCGGAATCGTTCATCCGGTAGACGACATGAGGGCGACGACGCCTGAAAGCGTGCCGGGATTGATCGACGCTCTGGCGAAAGAGTTCGTGGATCACAAATATGACATCAAGTATTTAATAAAGCTGATTCTTAACTCGCGCGCTTACCAACTCTCAGCAGTGCCAAACGACTCGAACAGTCGCGATGATCGTTTCTTCTCGCACTTTTTGCCGAAAGCGATGCCCGCACAGGCGATGCTCGACATGCTGAATCAGGCGACCGGGGCGAAGGAGACGTTCGGCTCTTTCCCGGAACGAACGAAAGCGGTGCAGTCCGCACTCCCGGTGAACAACGGTTTTCTGGATGCCTTCGGAGAGTCGCATCGCGACTTCCTGGCGGATATCGACCCGAAGTTGGAACCCAACCTCGTGCAGACGCTGATGATGATAAACTCTCCCTATGTGGACAGCAAAGTCAAAGGCGGAAACACGATCAGCGCGGTCATGGATAAATCCGAGACTGAGGAGGCGATCATTAAAAACATGTACCTCCGAACTTTCAATCGAGATCCTTCCGTGACAGAAATCGCGAAGGCGTCCACTCTAATGAAGCTCTCAAAAGACAAGCGCGAGGGCGCGCAAGATCTGCTCTGGGCGCTCGTCACATCGCGGGAGTTCTTTTTCAATCACTAAAACGTTTTACTATTCGCTTTGACTAAGTTTAGAATTTTCATAAGACATTCACTCGAACCGAAATTCCGATAGGAGCAAGACAAGATGGACTACAACTGGTTAGGCGACTGTGAGAAGTTTCACCGACGCGACGTTCTGCAGGTAGGCGCGCTCAGCCTGCTCGGGCTGACGATGTCGAAGTACGAAGCTCTGGCGGACACGACGAAAAAAGCAGGAACGATGGCGAAAGGATCCGGAACCGCCGACTCGGCGATTCTGATCTGGCTTGCAGGCGGTCCGAGTCACCTTGACACGTTTGACCCGAAACCGGACGCTCCAATCGAGATTCGAGGCGGATTTAAGGCGATCAATACGAACGTCAACGGCATTCAGCTTGCAGAGCCTTTGAAAAAAACCGCCGCGATTATGGACAAGCTCGCGCTTGTTCGTAGCGTGACTAGCCCTACTGCAGCGCATGAGATCGGGACGCATTACATGCTGACCGGCTTCTTGCCTCTGCCTGGCTTCGCTGTTCCAAGCTACGGCGCTGTTGCGTCCAACCTGCTCGGACCGCGAAGCGCTCTGCCGCCCTACATTTCGATTCAACAGCCTGGAAGCGAGATGGGAGCGGGCTTTCTCGGAGCCTCCCTGAATCCCTTCTGTCCCGGCGGCGATCCTGCCAACCCGAACTTCTCCGTTCGAGACTTGAACCCGCCCGCGAAAATGACTCAGGAAAAGATGGAGCGCCGGCGCGCCCTTCGAGACGTGGTGGACAACGCTTTCCGACAGCACGAAAAAGGAAGCGATACCGCGAGAGCGGTTGACTCTTTTTACAATCGCGCCTACTCGCTTCTCTCCTCCTCTGAAGCGCGAGCCGCCTTCGACCTCAAAACTGAGACTGAAGAGTTGAAAAACGCCTACGGTCGAAACAACTTCGGGCAGAGTTTGCTCCTCTCGCGACGACTTGTGGAGGCGGGAGTTCGCTTCACTACCGTCACGCTTGGCGGTTGGGACAACCACAATAATATTACGCACGCCCTGGGAGACGGACATCTCCCGATGTTCGATCAGTCTTTCGCGACTTTCATCGCAGACATGGACAAACGCGGACTGCTTCAGCGCACCCTCATCGTCGTCATGGGCGAATTCGGACGCACCCCGCTCATCAATCGAGACGGCGGCAGAGACCACTACTCCCGCGTCTTCTCCATGATGCTTGCCGGAGGAGGAATCAAGGGCGGAACGGTCGTCGGCGCTTCCGACTCGAAGGGGATGGAGCCTGCCGCAGATCCCGTTCGTCCCGAAGACATCGCCGCAACGATCTATCATTGCCTCGGCATCGACTACACGCAGTCGATCGCTTCGCCGGAAGGCGTGCGAATCACGCTTGCTAGAGGCGGATCTCATATTCGAAAAGCCCTCTCATAGACGCTCTATTCGCCCCTTCCAGTTTTTTCAACGACTGGGAGGGGCTTTAATTTAGGCGCTTCTCTCCCCTGAGTAGAGTGGAAATTGATCGAAGCGTCCCTCGATTTTTCTGAAGACAACAAGTGACTTGTTGAGAAAAGTCGATGGTGGGAAGATTTGAGTAGTCCGCGTCCTACATCGTCCCGGCGCTGTAGGGCAAGACTCTCGATTTGAAAATTTCCCCGCTCCCTTCGTGCGCTCGAAGGCGGACTTCAGTCCTTTTATCAGGCGGAGTTCTAGACGCCGGAAGCAGTTTCCATTCCTTCATTTCTTGAGGCAACAAATATGATTTGCAAATCTCCACTCTGTATCGCGCTGCTTCTCCTCATCGGCTCAACGGTTTTAGCGCAGACCAAAACCGCTCCTCCGCCTGCAAAGTCGCCTATCAAACCTGCTCCTATTGCAACTCCCGCCAAGCCTGCGCCCCCAACGCCCGCCCCCGCTGCGCCCGTCGTTCCCGCCGCTTTCGTAAAGCCGAATCGTCCGCTACCCGCAATTACCTCGCTTGCCTTTAGTCCTGACGGCAAGAAGATAGCAGTGGGAACGTATGGCGAGGCGGTTTTGTACGATGCCGTTACCTTCGCTCAATTGGGAGTTTTCAAGGGGGTGGAAGATTCGGTGCGCGCCCTGGCGTTTCATCCGGACAGCATTCAACTCGCAGTCGGGAGCGGGCAACCCGGGCTTTCAGGCAAGACCGTGATCTGGAACACGAGCGGGCAAAGTTCGATCAGTTTCCCAAATCAGTTCGATACCGTAGAGAGCTTGTCTTTTCGCAAGGACGGCAAAAGCCTGATCGCCGGCGCGAACGACAATCGGGTTCGCTTCATTCCTGACGTAGCCGCTCCGACAGGACCATCGCTTGATTCTCACAACGGCAGAGTGCAAGCAGTGGCGTTCTCGCCGAAAAATGACTACATCTTCGTCTCAGGAGCGATGGACAAAATCGTGAAGGTCTGGGATGTAAAAAAAGTGCGCAATGTCATCAATTTCGATCAGAGCGAGGCAGGGATCACCGGATTGGTTTTTCTAGACAATGGAGATCAATTCGTCGGCTCCAGCCTGGACGGCAAGCTCTATTGGTGGGGAGTGGGATACGACGGGGCGAAGGACAGCTACAACGGCTATCATTTCCGAACCATCAGGGCGCATGAGGGCGGCGTCTACTGTCTCGCCCGCTCTGAAAAATCGAACAGAATGATCACAGGCGGTCCCGATCATTCGATCTGCGTTTGGGATATCAACAACGGCGGACAGGTACGCGCGTTCCGGGACGCCTCTAA
>JAYVOT010000631.1:0-1521 GCA_043757795.1 Chthonomonadaceae bacterium
TGGTTGCAAATCAGGGTTGACTTCCCGATTTAAAAGGATTTTCCTCCAAAATTGGGGGCGGTGTGGAGCGCCGGGGGCGGGATTTACGTGAAACTCCCATCTAACCGGGCTTCAAAATCCTTAAGTTAACGCATATGCCCCCGGCCCCTCTCCTGAGCGTTCGTTCCTCACTAGGAGAGGGGAGGCAGAGGGGGTGGCGGAGAGTTGCTGGTATTGTGTTGCGCAAGGTTCGCTGTCGTTTAGTTATTGTTTGAACCGTGATAACCATGATACCCATGATTAGAGGATTAACATGATTTTGAGGCGGTAGTCTTGCTGCTTTTGTTTGAACCATGATACCCATGATTAGAGGATTAACATGATTTTAATGCTAGTGTAAAACTATTTGTTCAGAATCATGAAAATCATTTAATCATGGATATCATGGTTCGGACAATAACGATGCAATAAAGCAATATCTTGAGTGTTTCGCACTGCTAGGTCGTTATTGGAGTACTATTCCTTCACTCGCTATCATTGTTTGACAGGGCGCATTCAAGACCCAACTTCGGATCTACATTCGGGATTCATACAGATTGCTATTGGAACGATTCTTTCGCATTAGGTGGTAGAAAACCGGAACGTAGATCAAAGTGAAAAGCGTTGAGAGGCTCAATCCGCCGATCACTGCAATTGCAAGCGGTTTCTGCATCTCCGCTCCGGCTCCCAAACCGAGCGCAAGCGGAACCAAGCCTAGAATGGCGGTCAAAGTCGTCATTAGGATGGGGCGCAGTCGCACTTCCCCGGCGTGAACCACCGCTTCATGAATTGGGACGCCCTGTCCTTCCGCCTGTTGCGCTTGATCGAGCAACAGAATGCCGTTCTTGACCACTATTCCCGCAAGCATGATCGCTCCCATGAAAGAGGCGACATTCAGAGGCGTTTTCGTAAGAAACAGAGCCGACGACACTCCGAAGAGCGCGAGGGGCATGACGCACAAAATGACGATCGGCGCTGTGAATGATCGGAATTGGAACAGCATCACCGCGAAGACAAGCATGATGGCGAGGGCGAGTACCGTCAACAGGTTTTGAAATGACGATGCCTGACTCTGGAATTGCCCCCCAAGTGCGAAGGTAACTCCGGCAGGAAGGCTGATCCTGCTCATCGTCGCGCGAACATCTTTCTCAACGCTGCCGAGATCTCTTTTCTCCAATTGCGCCGTGATTGAGACGACGCGCCTCTGATCCTCACGATTCGTTTCGTTGGTTCCCGCCACAGTGACTAACGACCCTAGCGTCGTGAGGGGCAACGAAAACCCATTCGGGGAGCGAATCGGCAGGAGCGACATCTGCAATTTGTCCTTCACGAGAGCGCGTGAATAGCGCACTCGCACCGGAACTTGTCGATCTCCCTCCAGTATTTGCGTCACCACATCCCCGAATAACGCCCCGTTCATCTGCGAGGCGATCGCATCGGCGGTCAATCCCGCTTTCCCTGCTTTCGTCGGATCGATGCTTGCGATGAGTTCCGGTTCCGCTT
>JAYVOT010000632.1:0-1520 GCA_043757795.1 Chthonomonadaceae bacterium
CTACCCCGTCAGGCAAAGGTTGGAAGGCGGGATCAGGAGCTATTTTCGACTTGAATTCAAATAAACTCCGACCCGCAGGCTGGACTTCCGCCGACGCCGCCGGATTGCCTATTTTTCCCGGTCTTGTTCGCTACGACGAGGTTTGCGAGCGCAAGGAGATCAACCATGCTCTGCGCTTCACGGTTCAAAAAAGCAGACGAGCGTATGTCTTTCCCGCAACCCACTATGCAAGCAAGAGAACGAACGCCTCTTACCCCCCGATGGGCATGCGAGTTCGACTGAAAGCTTCCGTAGACATTTCAAGCTTCCCGGCAAACGACCAGGTGATCCTTCGTGCGCTCAAAAAATACGGCATGATTATGGCGGATAATGGCAGCGACTGGTTTCTGAGCGGTTCTCATGACATGCGCTGGAATGATGAAGAGCTTGGAGCTTTGAAAAAAATCAAGGGAAATGACTTTGAAGTCGTCAAAATGGAAGGCATTGTCGTCGGCGAATAGTTCCACCGCCGTGCAACAAATTACATGGCTCAGTGGCGTTCCGCCGAGTGTTCTTCGAACACGATACAGGTTTGAGTCTCCGGCGCTCTCACGTCTCGAAGACGTTTGTTTTTTCCTGCCCGGCGCTTTCAGTACCCGACACTCCGGATGACGCCCTGTCAAATCCGAGTAGCAAGCCGGTTAAGCGCCTCGCACGACAGTTAGGATAATTATGGCAGTTGAAGAAATGGTGAACGATTGGATCAATTGAAAGTAGGAGCGGAAGAATGGGGATTATCGTTTAGCGAAGAGACTCTCAAGAATTTTTCCTGTTTTGAAGAGATGCTCTACGAAACGAATCTCACCATGAATCTCACAAGAGTGCCGCGATCGGATTCCGAAATCTTGCATTTCCTGGATTCTCTTGCTCTGCTCTCGATTCACAAGCCCTCCGCTGGAGCGCGTCTGTTGGATGTCGGAACAGGGGCGGGCTTCCCTGGTTTGCCGCTTGCTCTCGCTGTGCCTGAGTTGGAAGTCGTGTTGCTTGACGGAACCTTAAAGCGCCTCAAATTTCTTGATCAAGTCATCGAAAAACTTGAATTGAGAAATGTCCGAACTATTCAGGGGAGGGCGGAAGAGATTTCCAATCACCCGAAACACAAAGGAAATTATGAGATTGTCGTTGCGCGAGCCGTCGCGAAAATGGATGTTCTTTCAGGCTTGCTGTTGCCGCTCGTTGCGCCCGGAGGAATTGCTGTCGCCTACAAAAGCTCAGAAGTTGAGGATGAGTTAGCGGAGGCGATGACCGTCATAGAGAATCTGGGAGGAAAGTTGGAACAGGTTGCAGAAATCGGTCTGCCGGGTAGCGACATCGTTCGCAAACTTGTCGTCATTCGTAAATTAGGTTCTCCGCCCTCCCCCCCAAAACGCCCCGGCAAGCGAGAAAGAAAAGAGAAATCATGAAACATCGCCTTTGGCTCGGAATAATGTCAACTTGCTTGCTGTCTCTACTGACTCTCTCTCCCGCACTCCCGGCGGGGG
>JAYVOT010000633.1:0-1517 GCA_043757795.1 Chthonomonadaceae bacterium
CGATTTTAATAGTTGCCGCAATCGCGGCTACCGCGCAGAACGATATTCCTGCAACTGCAAAATCCTCCGCATTCGCGACGAGGGTGCGAGAGGGAAAACGTCCTCATCTCACAGTCGTCATCTCGATAGATCAGTTCCGAAGCGATTATCTGAGACGATTGAACGATCTTTTGCTTCCAGCCAAAAGCGGCGGCAAGATCGGCGGATTTCGCTATCTGATGACAGCAGGCTCTTATTTTACTGAGGCACGTTTCCCCCACATTCCCACGTACACCGGCCCCGGGCACTCCATTATTTTAAGCGGGGGATTGCCATACAAAACTGGGATTATTAGCAATGATTGGTGGGATAGGGCGACGCGGAGCGAAGTCTACTGCGTGGACGACGCCCGACAAACTGTGGTCGGGGCGGAAGAGGGGAGCGTTGCAAAACCGATGGGGCCACTCAATTTTAAAGCGACTACCGTCGGGGATGAGTTGAAATTGGCTACCAACGGAGCTTCAAAGGTGGTCACTATTGCCCTGAAAGACAGGGCCGCTATCCTTTTAGGAGGGCACGCGCAAGACTTATCCCTGTGGTACGATTCGGCAAACGGAAACTGGATCAGCAGCACGGCTTACTGCAAAGACGGCAAACTTCCTGAATGGACGCAGAAATTGAACTCCGAAAAATTGCCGGACAAGACCGCAGGCACGACCTGGAATCTCTCAGAATCATTGACGCCGGAAAAACTAAGCCGCGCCTTGCCTGCGAATCTGCCCGCGACTGCGAACCCATCCGGCATTGGAAGAGTTTTTCCGCACAATATTCCCGCTATCGCGGACAAATCGAAACGTACCTCATTTTACAGGGCTTTTGTGATGACGCCTGACGCGAACGCTTTTGTATTCGAAAGTGCGGAGCGAGCTGTCAATGCGGAAAAATTGGGTTCGAGGGGAGAAATCCCGGATCTGTTGGCGCTGAATCTGTCTACGAACGACTACGTTGGGCACGCCTTCGGTCCCTATAGCCCGGAAGCGCTTGATTTGACGTTGAGGACTGACAAACAACTCTCAGGCTTTTTGAATTTTCTGCAAAAAGCCGTTCCCGGCGGTTTGAACGAGGTCGTATTTGTCGTCACAGCGGATCACGGAGTCTCCCCAATCCCGGAGAATCTAACGGACAAGAATATCTCCGCCGGCAGAGTGAACGAGGCGTTGATAGAGACTAGGGTGCAGGATACGCTGTCGAAGGAATTCGGCGTAGGAATCTGGGTTGGAAAGGACAGCCTTGGAAAGTTGCAAGGCGAGTTCAACGATCCCTATCTCTACTTGAACGACGTTCTTGTTAAGGAGACTGTCGCTTCAGGAAAAGCGACCCGCGCTCAAATAGAAGCAGCAGCGGCGAGAGCGATTTCAGAAATCCCCGGCATCTATTCGGCGTACAGCCGAACTCAGGTTATAGAGGGACGCTTGCCTCAAACGGATATCTCATCGCACATCTATAAAGGCTTTCACCCCAAACTCTCCGGCGATGTC
>JAYVOT010000634.1:0-5514 GCA_043757795.1 Chthonomonadaceae bacterium
TATAGCGAAAAAGCTCTGCCCGTCGTGACTGTTGATGGCGATGCAGTGCATAAAGACGCCTTCGAGTTTCTCAAGTCCGGAGAACGACCATTCATTTGCCGGGTGTTTTTAATACATGGATTTGTTGGTTGCGTAACACGAGTTGCATAACGAATCGGCAAATGCAAGCGGATTTTGCGATATTTCGGAGGGGGACCGAGGTTTGAGCGACGCCTATGAACTCTCTACGACAGCCTTCAGCGGGGCGCCGAAAACGAATTGGAACAGTTCGAGGCTGTTCTGAACCCCCCATACTTCCAATTCGCAATTGGCTTCGGATCTAATGAAAAGGGTGAATGGAAGACCCGCATCCGTGGGAGCTTCGAGGCGGACGTCCTGCACGAGAGCGAGGTGACTGCGATCTAATCCTTCGGACATTCGC
The DNA here is from genome assembly GCA_043757795.1 of Chthonomonadaceae bacterium. Taxonomy (GTDB): domain Bacteria; phylum Armatimonadota; class Chthonomonadetes; order Chthonomonadales; family Chthonomonadaceae; genus JAYVOT01. The sequence continues at coordinate 422 of JAYVOT010000634.1, forward strand.
AGAATCGCGGAGAGGATTTCGATCTTGCGTCTTTCATCCCTGTCCAGATGGATGAGGTGTGGATGACGACGCTTGGGCAACCCTTTGTGGTGGAACAACGCTGAGTTCGCAATAATGTCTATCTCGGTGTCATTGAAGCCCAACAAGTCGTAGTTTCGGATGAGATAGTAGGCGTGTTTGTGGTGATTCGAGTGGGAGAGAAACGAGCCGATATCGTGCGTGATGGCGGCATACTCTAGAAGTTCGCGCTCGACTTCGCCGAACTGATGAACTCCCAGCCTGGCGAATTCCTCGAAAAGTCTTCCTGCGAGAAAACTTATATGCGCGGAGTGAGCCTCTTCGTAGTTGCAAGCTCGCGCCAATTGCAAGATGCTCCTCCTGCGAACGGAAAGAGCGTTGTACTGTTGTTGCGCCTCTTCGCCTCGAAAAGCGTGATCCGTCAAGATTCCGTCGCGCAGTCCCCGGTCGCTCACTGTCAGGGTCTCCGCCCCGAACTCTTCCATGAGAGTGAGCACGATAGCTGCCCCGCCAAGAATGATCTCAGCGCGGTTGGCGTCCATTCCGGGCGCGTTTCTTCGCTCCTCTATCGTCATTTTGCAGAGCGCCTGCACTGTTTCGCGAAGGTCTGTAAGTCGAATCGTCGGGGTTCGCCCGCCGGAACCGTCCGAAGTTCTTCGTGAGACGATTTCGCCGAGCGCCGTGATCGTGCCGGCGCTCCCCATCATGACTTGAAAGCCCTCTTGCTTAACGCGCCTGATCACCTGGTTGGCGATGCCTTGCACGTAGCGTTTCACCATCTCAAAAGCATCCGGGGAGACGGGAGACCCATCCGGGAAAAATCGGTTTGAGAGGCGGATAGCGCCAAGCCTCATGCTGTCCAAATAGGCGTATCCTGCGCTGTCGCCGACTATGACTTCAGTACTGCCGCCGCCGATGTCTATTAAGACCGCTCTCTTATCGAGCAGATCAACGCCGCTCGAAACTCCGATCCAAATGAGACGCGCCTCCTCGACTCCAGAAATCACTTTAACTTCGATGTCCGCTTCGCGCCGAACTTTGTCTATGAACTCTTCTCGATTATCCGCCTCTCGAACCGCGGAGGTGGCGAAAGCGACGATCTCCTGCGCCCCGTAACCGCGAGCCGTTTCAGCGAACCGGGCGCATACGAGCGCCCCGCGATCTATTGCGTCGCGCGTGAGCAGGTTCGAGTCGAACTCACCCTCGCCCAATCGCACCACCTGACGCTGTATGTCCAGAGTCGTCATGTTGTGCCCGTCCAACCGAACGACGGCAAGGCGAATGGAGTTGGTTCCGATGTCTATGGCGGCGAATATTTGGCTCAAGAAAGATTCTCTTTTCACTTGCGACTCATCATCGTTTGAACTGGAACTTATATTGATCCCGTATTCGTGATGTTGAGAAGGTATTCTTGCTGAGAAGCGGCGCTTCGTTCCCCCGCATTTCGTCACTTGCGATTGCGTTGCAGACCATAAATTACGCTGTCAAGAAGGGCGAACCAACTTGCTTCGATCACGTTTGTCGAGACGCCGATCGTAGACCACTCTTGAGAGCCGTCGCCGGAAGTTACGATGACGCGCACTTTCGCCGCTACGCCCTCTGCGCTGTTGATGACGCGCACCTTGAAATCCGTCAACTTGATCTGCGCCAACTCCGGGTAAAACTCCAAAAGGGCGGAGCGAAGAGCGCCGTCGAGGGCGTGAACGGGCCCGTCGCCCTCCGCAACGCACAGTCTTTCTTGACCCTGCACCACGATTTTTATCGTCGCTTCGGTGATCGGCTCCGGGTCGTCGCCCCGTCGTTCCACGATGCAACGAAAGCCTTTTAGTTCGAAGAGGGTGTGAGCGCGCCCCAGACTCTGCATCATCAGCAGTTCAAAAGAACCCTCCGCGCCTTCATAACTATATCCGGCGTGTTCTCGCTCGGTGACAGCTTTGAGCAGGGCGCGGGTCTGCGGCGATTTCTTGTCGAGGTACAGTCCGTACTCAGCCGCTTTTCCCGCGATACTGCTCCCGCCGGCAAGCTCGGAGACTAGCAGTCGACGCGAGTTTCCCACAAGTTCCGGATTAACGTGTTCGTAGCTCGCGCCCTTTAACACTGCATCGGCGTGCAAGCCGCCTTTGTGCGCGAAGGCGCTTTTGCCGACGAAGGCGCGGCGCGTATTCGGGATGAGGTTCGCTATCTCATCAACATATTGGGAGAGACCGGTGAGGTGCTCAAGAGAGTTTTCAAGAAGGCAATCGTAGCCCATTTTCAACCTGAGCGAGGCGACGACGGGGAGCAGGTCGCAGTTTCCGCATCGTTCGCCGTACCCGTTCACCGTCCCCTGCACTTGCCCCGCGCCTTCAAGGACGGCTGCGAGAGCGTTCGCGACGGCGCATTCTGAGTCGTTGTGGGTGTGAATGCCGAACTTCGCCTCCGGAAGAGCTTCGCGAACGGTTCGGATAGTCGCGATGATGTTGTGCGGCAAAACGCCCCCGTTCGTATCGCACAGCACAAGACAGTCCGCTCCAGCTGAATGCGCGGCTTGCAAGCACTTCAACGCGTATTCAGGGTTGTCTTTGTAGCCGTCAAAAAAATGTTCAAGGTCGAACATCACCGTCTTGCCGTGCTTTTTCAAATAGGCGACGGTGTCGGAAATCATGTTCAAATTCTCTTCGAGGGTAGTGCGAAGGGCATAAAGCACATGAGATTCCCAGGTCTTCCCGACAAGAGTCACGACGGGAGTCTCCGCCTTGAGCAACGTCTGGACCTGAACGTCGTCTTCGCACTTGACGTTTGCCCGGCGCGTGCTCCCGAAAGCGGCAAGTTTAGCATGTTTCAGCTTGACGGTTTTCATTTTTTCAAAGAAACTCTCGTCTTTGGGGTTTGATCCGGGCCATCCCCCTTCAATGTAGTCCATTCCGAACTCGTCGAGGCGCTTTGCGATGCGAATCTTATCTTCGACGCTGTAGCTAATTCCCTCGCCCTGCGATCCGTCTCTCAGGGTGGTGTCGTAGATTTCGATGCGCGTTTTCTGCGCGACTGCCGTTTTCATCGGAAAGTCCTTTCTGATTTGGCTTCGGGATGCGCTCTCTTCCAATATGTCGGAAAGAGCGTATCTGCGGAGCGAGCTTAACTTGGACTATCAGTATACCTCAGGCTCAAACAGCAAGACAGGAGATTATCGCGTCAGGAAGGAACGCTTGCGTTTTAAGTTAAAATAGGAGTACAATACCTGATGCATACTTGTTTGCAAAGCGAAAAGGACTGATCATGAAGATGAAGCCAAGAACCGCTCTTCATATTTTAATTGGCGTGATGCTGGCAGTCGCAATTATTTTCATCGCTTCCAGTCTCATCGCGGGCAACGGAAGCGGATTGAATCAGATGATCGAGGCGCAGCGGTCAAACCCGATTCTCTGGTTGGTGGATGCGCTAGCGCTGTCTGTGTTGGGGGGATTGTGGTTCTATGCATTGATGCTCAATCACTTTCAAGGGTATATGGAGAGTCAGTCGAATCTGCATGTGGAACAGTTGAACGAGATGATCGAGAGAACCAATCAAGTGGAAAACTCAAACGGAGAATACGCAGACCGCGTGGACAGGATGGAACTGGATATGACCCGGCAACGCAGGGACTACTCCGATCAGATATCCACCCTTGAAGGAGCTGCCGAGGCTCGCCATCTAGTCTTTGAGCACGAAACGCGGCAGATTGCCGAACACGCCTACAACGCCTTTCAAGACAGGATGATTGAGACTACCCGACAACTTGAAACGATGGCGATGTCGATTCAGTATCAACGCAGCGAACTAAAGCGAATGATCCAAGAAATCGAGTCGCTTCAGTCGATCGTCGGAGCGGAGCGCCGCCCGGCGATTGAAGCGGATTCATTCGACGCTTCCGAGGAAGCGTATTTGCACCGGTTGTCGCTTAAAGAGGCTTCCAACGCTCTGGAAAGCTCTCTTGCGCCTCGCCTTCTGCAATCCGGAGCCTACCCGCCTTTGAACGAAAGCGACTTGGACGAGAATCTCCCTGAAGAGGACTTAGCCGCTCACGCTCCTCACGCTCCCGCTTCGGATTGGTTCGGCGAATACGGGCTGAAGCCGGAAATTCGTAAGGAAGCCTGGAAAACGCGCGCAACCGAGCGCTTTCAAACCGGAGATTTCACGGAGATTCTTCCGGACACGCAACGTTCCGGACGCGCCCCCGCTCCAATTTCCAATCTTCAACAATTTCGAAAACCGCAGGGGGGAACGGACAGCGAGACAGTTGGATAACCCTGAAACGACTCTTCAAGAGATTATCACCGCACTTCGGCAAGACCGAAGCGCGGTGATTCCATCTCTGGAAACTGAAAGCCCTACTAAGTTTCAGGAGTGCGTGCTATGCCGCCTTGCGGAACGCAGCGTAAGGCGAGCGCTCAGAGATATCTTCGCTGAGTTCGTAAACGATCCGCCCTTGCGCCTCAGGCTTAGACAGTCAAGAGGATTCTGCGCTGCGCACGTGCCGCTCATGTCCGGGTCGGGGGAAGCGCTGGGAATAGCGATTCTCTGCCACGATCTGGCTGGAGAGACACTCCGCCGATGGTCTGAAAACGGCTCTTCGAGGTATGACAACCAGAGCGAACCGTCAAAATCTTTGAGTGTGACGAAGGCGTCTGAAGGGAATGCAAACATCGGAACCGTCTCCTTCTTGTCTGGCTTAAAGCGATTTATTTCCAATTTCGGGCGATTTTCGCGAAGTGGCGAATTAAGGGTAAGGGAACCTTGTCCGCTCTGCAACGTCCTTTTAGAATCGGAAAAACGGTACGTTGCGGCGCTCGCGGCAGGCTTGCATCGGGTTGAGATTTGGGAGACCTTGCAGTCTTCCGGCTTCCTCTGCATTCGCCACGTTGAAAACGTGGCGGCAAAGTCGCAAAAAGAGATCGCTGCCCGCTTGATCATCTCTGAATCGGAACGCTTAAAATTACTTCAAAACGAATTGGAAGAGTTCATACGTAAGAATGACTACCGGTTTCAACACGAAACTATGGGAACCGAGAACGACTCGTGGCGCAGAGCGCTGACGACCCTCAATTCATAATTTTTTT
>JAYVOT010000635.1:0-5511 GCA_043757795.1 Chthonomonadaceae bacterium
CTCTATCTCGTAAGTGTCCTTTTCAGGGCCATCGGAATGTAATGGCGTAGTATTCCTAGTGTCGTCGGTTGCCTCATTCTCCTTGACTTTCACCAACGATTCGCCTTCTTTGCCTTGAACTGAAGTTCCCGCGGTTGGCTCTTGAACGATTTCTGACGCGATAACTCTGACTGGTTTAGGTTTTCGCCCTACAATCCTGATCTTTTTGGGAGTGTGCAGGCTTTGTCGAAACTGAAGCCATGAAAAAAACATTCCTGCGATGACAAGCAGAATCACCATTACAAAAACGATTTTGGACGTGATGTACTGCCATTCGAACACTTTTTCTTCGTATTTGTAACTCCAGGCTTCCCTTTTGAACTTCGCTAATTCCTGTTCGTACAATGCAGCCTTCAACTCCGGCGGCAAGCCTTTCACTTTGGACTCTATCGTTCCTCCGGAAGGAAGGTTGAACTTAGGGGAGGCAGCTTCAAGCTGATTGTCAGTGTTCTCCAATACTTTAGTGAAATCCGCCTGCCCTTTGGCAGGCATTTCGCCCTGTGCGAGAGAGACGACAGGCGCGCAAAACAACAGAATTAAGATCAGGCTGAAAAACAATGGATGACAACGAGGGAGCGATTGGCGGTCATTAATGGCGTTTATCCGTACTATCATTCTTATAAAACCCCGTCCAAATTGGAAATATGGTATTTTTACTACTTGCTCTAAAATAAAGAGAGAACTACATCAAGAAATAGTATCATACAATGCAAGAGTATAAGAAAAAATCACGTTAAATTTAAAAAAACAGATCGGAAAGAGTCTCAGGAACCTGGAACAGTTTGAAAACGTCACTTATAATAAGATAGTAAAATTACTTGACTATGTTACGCTCAAGTGTTCTAGTATGAAAAATTTTCGACGATCGATTTGCATAAGGAGCGATTAAAAATGCGATTGGATAAATTGACTATTAAGGCGCAGGAGGTTATCGCTCAGGCGCAGACTCTTGCGGAAAAAAACCAGAACGTCCAAATTGAGATTGAACATCTGCTTGTCTCCCTACTCACTCAGGAAGACGGCCTTACTTCGCCGATCCTGCAAAAACTGGGCGTGAATGTACCTCTTCTCTTGCAGCAAACGCAGGCGGAAGCGGCTCGTTTGCCGAAAGTGAGCGGAGCGGCGGACGTAGGTTCGAGCTATTCGCCGCGAATGAAGCAGGTTTTCAACTCGGCTTTTTCCGAAGCTGAGAAACTCAAAGACGAGTATATCAGCACTGAGCATCTCCTATTCGCTATAGCGGCTGAGACTTCAGGGGCGTCCTCACGCCTCCTTAAAGCTCAGGGAGTCACTTCTGAACGTTTGATAGCGGCGCTCAAGGAGGTGCGCGGCAATAACCGCATCACGGATCAAAATCCTGAAGAGAAGTACAACGCGCTCGAAAAGTACGGGCGAGACCTCACAGAGATGGCTCGAAAGCAGAAGCTCGACCCCGTTATCGGGCGCGACGAGGAGATCCGGCGAGTCATACAAGTTCTGTCTCGCCGTACAAAAAACAATCCTGTGCTCATAGGCGAGCCGGGCGTAGGGAAAACGGCGATAGTTGAAGGTCTGGCGCAACGAATTATTGAAGGGGATGTGCCGGAAGGTTTGAAGGAAAAGAGAGTTGTCGCTCTCGATCTGAGCGCTCTCATCGCAGGAGCGAAGTTCAGAGGAGAGTTCGAGGAGCGCCTGAAGGCTGTCTTAAAAGAGATTTCGGAGAGCGAAGGGAAAGTCATTCTCTTCATTGATGAGATGCACACCCTGGTAGGAGCCGGAAAAGCGGATGGGGCGATGGACGCTTCCAATATGCTCAAACCCATGCTCGCACGCGGAGAACTCCGGTGCGTGGGCGCGACTACGCTTGATGAATATCGCAAGTACATCGAAAAAGACGCTGCCCTCGAACGTCGATTTCAGCCTGTGATGGTCGGCGAGCCTAGCGTGGAGGATACTATCGGCATTCTGCGCGGTTTGAAGGAAAAGTACGAGGTGCATCACGGCGTTCGCATTACGGACGCAGCTATCATCGCCGCCGCAGTTCTTTCGAATCGCTATCTCACTGACCGATTTCTGCCGGACAAAGCCATTGACCTGATCGACGAATCCGCCTCCAAGTTACGAATTGAGATCGACTCCGTTCCAGTGGAAATCGACGTCGTCGAGAGGCGAATCCGACAGATCGAGATTGAGCGCGTCGCACTGAAGAAAGAGACGGACGCCGCAAGCACGGAAAGAATCGATAAATTGGAAGCGGAGTTGGGAGGACTGCGTGAAAATGCAAGTCAACTCAGAGCGCGTTGGGAGAACGAAAAAGAGGTCATAGAGAAACTTAGCGTCACGAAAACAGAGATCGAGCAGGCGCGACTCAATGCTGAGGCGGCAGAGAGAAACGGAGATCTGCAGAAGGCGGCGGAACTCCGTTACGGCACGCTTCACACTCTCACGAAACGGCTGGAGACGGAGCAGGCGGAGCTGACGGAGCGGCAACAGGGCGGGCAAGCGATGCTTCAGGAGGAGGTGACTGCCGACGATATCGCGGAGGTCATCGGGAAATGGACCGGCATCCCGGTCAGCCGCCTGCTTGAAGGAGAAATGCAAAAACTCCTGCGAATGGAAGACGATCTGCACCACCGAGTCGTCGGGCAGGAGGAAGCTGTAAACGCAGTCGCAAACGCGGTGAGACGTTCTCGTTCCGGACTTTCAGACCCGAATCGACCTATCGGTTCTTTCATATTCTTAGGTCCCACGGGAGTGGGGAAAACGGAACTTGCTCGCGCCCTCGCAGAATTTCTCTTTGATGACGAACGCGCGATGATCCGAATCGACATGAGCGAATACATGGAAAAACACACGGTCTCTCGTCTGATCGGAGCGCCTCCGGGTTATGTGGGATACGACGAAGGCGGACAATTGACTGAGGCTGTGCGACGCAGACCCTACAGCGTTCTTCTTTTCGATGAGATTGAGAAGGCGCACTCGGACGTTTTCAATGTTTTATTGCAGTTGCTGGACGATGGAAGATTGACGGATGGACAGGGCAGAACAGTCGACTTCAGGAACACGGTTGTGATTATGACCTCGAACATCGGAAGCTACGCAATCCAAGAGTTCGCCCTGACTGATCCGGCGGAGATGCGAAGGCAGGTAATGCAAGCGGTACAGACTCACTTTAGGCCCGAGTTCTTAAACAGGGTGGACGAGATCATCACTTTCAAAAGCCTGAGCGTGGAGCAAATCAAAACGATTGTGGAGATTCAATTGGGACTCTTGCGAAAGAGACTTGCAGATCGAAAACTCTCGCTGACTCTCACGGACTCTGCAAAGCAAGCCATCGCTATCGCCGGATACGATCCGGTCTACGGCGCAAGGCCGCTGAAACGCGCCATCCAAAAGCAGATTCAAGATCCTCTCGCTCAACTCATCTTGTCAGGCGAATTCCGTGAAGGAGATACGATCGTAGCGGATTGCAACTCCGAAGGAAACCTAGCGTTCGGAAAGGGGTGAAGTTGAGAGGGCGGAGGTAGAGGGCAGAGCAGAGAAATGGGAGATAAAGATGAGGTTAAGGAGCAGGTTCATCTTGTTCCTAACGTAGAAAAATCACTTCTAAACACTCCATCTACTACGTTCTATTTCCTACCCTCTGTCCCCTGCCCTTTCGGTCGGCATTCCGCCTCATACCGTTTCATCTTCTTCGTATGTATGCGTAAGGGGCAGAGGCGTTCTCGTGGAACCTTGTTGCGGCGATGAAGTTTCCGGCACGTAGGAAGTCTCATAAGTTTCTAACACGGGACCGCCGGACTGCTGTGCGGAATAAATAAGCGCAGAGAGCTGCTCCGCTTCGCGTACCGCTCTGACGTCTTCGTCCTCGATGATTTTTCCTGCAGGCACGATGTCGTTCCCTCGAATATCCGTTACCGCGACTGAAGCGCGATATCGGATATACCTTCGCGCTTCCAAATAGAGTTCGGAGTCCGCGAGATTTCGGGCCTCCTGTCCGTCAGGAGTTCTCTCAATTTCAGTTTTCACCCTCTCTTGAAGATCCTGTGTCTGGCCTTGCACAACTGATGCGACAAGTTCATGCATTTTGCCCGCCTGATCCACTCGCGCAATCGTCGCATCATCCACTTTTGAACCCGCGCTTACAAGCAATACTCCTGCCCCGTCAAAAATATCTTTCGCTACGGTTTTCCCGCGAGCAAGGTTTGCTCCCTGAGCTGACATCGCTTCGCCCGTTTTCTTTTTAAACCCGTTCCACAGGTTTCCCAATTGTGTCTTTATATCGTCCGACATCCGTTTCTCCGCCTTCCTCAAGTCTTAAAACCGTTCAAATTATCTCTCTTCAAAAGGGACGCAAGCGATCGGGGTTCGGTTCCGCAAACTGCGACTCTCGTTTCAACGAAGCGCAGCCTCTTATTGACGGGTTTTAGCGCATAACTCATGTTACGCAACCAACAAATCCGTGTGTTGAAAACACCCGGCAAATGCATGGGCGTTCTCCGGACGTGAGTAACGCCGCGAATCGTCACGACGGGCAGAGCTTTTTCGCTATAGCGCCTTCGGCGGGAAGCCCTTCGGGCGATAATCCAACCCGCAACTTTGGGAATCGTCACATCGGGCAAGCCCTTTTCAAATTTGTGCAGGGTGTTTTCATTTCAATACCCGGCTAAGCGCAGAGCGTTTCCAAACCCCGACAGCCCAAACCCTGAATCTCACGAACCATGTGTTTTCAACACCCGGACATTTCGTCCTGCGGAGTGCGTAACATGAGCGCATAGTTGCGAAGCGTTGCATCGGGCAGAGTCGCTTATGATTTCGCGTACGGCGGAAGAGCAATTTCGTATGAATCTACGTGTAAACTGAATACTTGGCGTAGAAACCACGAGGTCGAATAATCTATAGCCGGTTGCAAACAACTCTCATCACGCGGCATCTTGCGGGGAGACACGAATTGACTCGGAACTGCTCTTACGAATCCCAAACTTCTCCGAACTTGCATCTTGCCCGCCGCGACGAGCCGCTTCCAACGCTTTTCCTTCAAAATCGCCTTGAATGACCTCCGGCATAATCCCATATCTTGCAAGTGCAGCGGAAGCGGCGGCGCGAACGGGATATTCAATGTGCTTTCGACGAGAATTGAAAAGCGAGTCCTTCGCAGTTGAAAGAACATAAGTTCTATCTTTGGAAAGCTTCAGGAGGAGTTGAGGAGCGTCGGCAACATCCATAAGTGCAAGCGCAAGAGCCGATGCGATCCGAATTTTGTATCTGTCGCTGTTGCATCCTTCCCGAATTCGCTTTTCGATGAGCTTCGATTGTCCGGAAGAGAGACTGAAACTTTGAATTGGAGCGTAAAGAACGCCCCTCAACCAATCAGGAGACTCTTTCTCACTCGACTGATAACCGGCGACTCCCAGAGCAAGCAGAGCGCGGCTCTTTAAGTATGCATCCTGGCTTTCGGAAAGAATCAGGAGGTATGGAACAAGACGGGGAGAC
>JAYVOT010000636.1:0-5510 GCA_043757795.1 Chthonomonadaceae bacterium
CAAGAAGCTAACGCCTGCCCAACAGGGTGCGTCCGGAAGCGGCAACGGTTCAAATCAGGCGCGTCGCCCCAGGAAGCCGCGAAGATAGTTTGCGTTCAAAGTCCGCGCCTGAAACTCGGGCAATGGATGGAACGATTTGAGAGCGCTCAGCGTCGGTCAATTTGAAATTTAGAACAACAACGGACCGGCGCGGAGTCGGCAGTGTAGAAAGCGAGAGGAGAAAAGTCAAAATGGAAGATAGCGCCACAACCGGGGTAAACCTTGAATCAGGGATTGAAGGCGGTCAGATCGTCGCATTGGAAATGCTGAAGGGGCTATGCGTCGCAAGCGGTCTCAATGCGGACGCAGTCGTCCGCTCCGCACAAAAGCCTTACCTGCAGATAGAACTGATCGGGGAGGACGTTCGGAGCACTTTCGGACGGAACGGACAATCATTGGACGCTCTTCAGTTTCTCTGCAATACCGCTCTCTCGCGAAAAGCTCCTGACGTAAGACTAATGCTGGATGCCGACGGCTATCGTCAACGACGCGCTGACACCCTTAAAGAGCAGGCTCTGGAAGCGGCGGATGAAGTGAAAAAGCAAAATATTGAAGCGGAAATGGGACCTCTACCTGCGCATGAACGCAGAATAGTTCACTCTATTCTTTCCGAAGACCCGGACATCAGCACTTACAGCGAGGGCGAAGAGCCGAATCGAAGGATCGTCATCACCGTCCGCGCTAAATAGTCGTCTCGTACCCTGAAATCGACTGTTCGCAGTATTTATCGGCGGAGTGCAGACGACCTCTCCTGACAATCGCAAATAGCTCTATAGCCACTTGAAATCGATCGCGCCTCAACTTCCATTCGTGAAATTGCAGGAAGCGATCGTTTTTTTATAACGAAGACTTGCATTGCCAGCGTTTTTTTTCGAACGTGAGAAACGCCGAAAGCGTCTTTATTCACTTCAACGTTGGGAATCGTCACGACGGGCAGAGCTTTTTCGCTATAGCGCCAACGGCGGGAAGCCCATCGGGCGATAATCCAATCCGTAACGTTGGGAATCGTCACATCGGGCAGAGCCGCTTTTCAAATGCGCCATCGGCGGAAGCGTTTTTTGGACATAGCTGTGCTGGACCTTCAAACTTGACGCGAATAGATTGGTTTTGAGACCCCGGAATCTCGCGACTGCAGGACGCCCATTTTGGCGCCAGGTGTTTCAAACACGTGGCTAAGCGCGGAGCGCATCCAAACCCCGACAGCCCAAACCCTTAATCTCACGAACCGTGTGTTTTCATTTCAACTCCCGGACATTTTGTCCTATGGAGTGCGTAACAGAGTTCTTACTTCGCTTGTTCCACCCAGAACCGCAACTTTAAAAGTCATGTTTGAAATATTTTATTGAGGATAATGTTATCTGCCGAATATTGACGTACTATAGAAATTCAGAATCGGAGTCTCAGAGAGCAGATTCGATGCGTTTCTCCTGTCGCTGAAAGCGCTTGAATGATAAAAAAATTTCACTAGCGTAATGTCTCAGTTGTATTCATTTACAAACTTAATTATGATTGCGAACATTGCAGTTTGAATAGGAGAAAAGCATGGAATTAGGCGTATTTTCGATCAGTTTGGCTGTAAAAGATATTGAAGCTTCAAGGAGCTTCTACGAAAAGTTCGGATATAAAACTTTCGCAGGCGATGCAACGCATAATTATCTGATCTTGAAGAACGGCGATCAATTGATTGGGCTTTTTCAAGGGATGTTCGAGAAGAATATTCTCACTTTCAATCCCGGCTGGGATAGCGACGCTCAGAAGTTAGACGCTTTTACTGACATCCGCGATTTGCAAAGACAGCTGAAATCGCAGGGAATTGAGTTTCAAAGCGAAGCGGACGAGAACTCTACGGGACCAGCGAACTTCGTTGCCATCGACCCGGATGGGAATCCGATTCTAGTCGATCAACACGTATGATCGTGATTCAGACGTGTGTCTATGCCTCCCGAGCGTCTTTTGCACTCTGAATTTTGGGATTGATTTCGGCGCTCCTTGTTATCCGACTGAAAATGACGTATAATAAGGGAACGGAACTCGTTTTTTACTTGAGATGAGAGGATCCGTATCTCCGGGGGTGATTGGTGTCGACCTGGTGAATGCTGTTTCTGGTTGCAAGCCGAGGCGCCGCTGGCCTCGTAAAAAGCGGCAAAACAATAAACGCGAACACTCAACAGTACGCGCTCGCGGCTTAGTTGCCACGACGTCCGCCTATCTCCTGCCAGACGAGATAGCCTCGGGCGAAACATATTCCGGCTCACCGACTCTCTGATTTGATTACTGTCAGAGCGGGAAACACTTCGTAACCTAGCCAGTCCTCAGCTGTGGTCCCTGTAGCAGAGGACAGCGAATACCAATCAGAGACTACGCTTGTAGATACCATTGGCACATTGCTGGGAACGAGAGTTCGAGTCTCTCCACCTCCATGTCTTCTCGAATTGAAACCTTAAAAAAGGGTCTTTGCACCGTATATACACGATGCAAAGACCCTTTTTTAGCAATACCGTATGTTCTCATAGGACGGATTCTACTACTACTACTTGTTCCCTTGCGGATTTTCGTAAAATTTCCAACTCGACTCGAAGTCTCGCGTGAGTTTTTGATTTGTGAGATCAGCTCGTATCATCTCGATCGGAATGGAGTTTTCGTGAAGAACGGCGTCATGAAAGGCGCGATTCGTCATTTTTCCTGAATCCGTCAAATCTTTGTGCAGTTGTCTGATTTGCAAAGCTCCCAGCATGTATGCCGCCTGATAGAGCGGCGGATAGGAGCCGTTCAAAGACCTCCGTACCTCCGCCTCCGCATTTGCGCGTTCATGTCCTACTTTATCCACAAGAAAATCTATGCACTCCTGCGGCGTCATCTTGCCGAGGTGAAAGTTGAGAGAAAAGATAATGCGCGCGCAACGGTGCATTCTCCAGAAGAGCATCCCCACTCGATTCTCAGGCGTTTTAGGAAATCCCATGTCCCAAAAGAGCATTTCCCAGTGAAGCGCCCAACCCTCCACCCAAAAGGGCGTGTTGAATAGTCTCCTGTAAGGGTGAAAACGCTCTTCCGCATAAGACTGAAGGTGATGTCCGGGGATGAGTTCGTGGAAAACAGTGGCTCTTGCAAAGTGAATATTATTGCCGCGAAGACTCATCTGTTTCTGTTCTTGCGTCATGGAATTTGTCGGAAACGAGACGATAATATTTTCTCCCCCCAGAAAAAAGGGGTTCACCTGTTGCGCTTCCGGCGACATCATCTCAACGCGCCAGCCGTTTCTTGCCAGTTCAGGAACGGTGACGAGATCGTGTTTTTCCACGAACTGAGTCGCCTCCTCCGCTAAATCCCGAATGACTCGCACCTGATTTCCAGGTTCCACATGATCGGTTTTGACCTTCTCCAGCGCTTTCTTCCAGTCGTCTCCAAATCCCATTTCGCGGGAAGCGCGTTTCATCTCTATTTCACACCACGCGTACTCTTTATTTGCTAGAGCGATCAGTTCTTCCGGCTTGTAGGGGATCATCTCATAAGCAAGATCGTTGAGGAGGGCTTCAGAGCCGATCGGATCGCCGATGATGACGTTGTCGTCGCCGGGTGCGGCCCCAACCGCTTTTTCGTGAAGGAACGCGGAATATTTCTGAAGTTCTTGTTCGACCGATTTGAAGGGGGTTTCCATCCACCAGGTAAACAACGGATCGTACCCGTTATAGAAAGAGTACCAATCTCGCATCAGTCTCTGCAGACTCCTGACGCTTTTTTCGGCTCGATATGCAATTTTTTTGGTTGTCTTGACGGGCGTCATCGCATTCGAATCGTTTGCTTTGCCGGTTGCAGGAGGCGGATTATTTGCAAGTCCGGCTTCCACGGCTTTATGAATGTCAGCGATCCGCTTGGCAAGCGACGTGATTTCCGCCGCCATTTTTGACGGATTGATCGCGGCCCCCTTTTCTCGAAGGTTCGCCAACTCCAGTATTTTGTCGGCAAAAGGGATTAACGGCTTCTGCTCTTCAAGCTCCTTCGACTGCGTGTCAAGACGCCTTACTTGGTACGAGAGGTGGTTTTTGAAGAGTAGATAGTCGATTTTATCGTCTTGAATCATCCCGTCAAAATCGAGTTTGAGGAGCGCATCTTGCCATTCACGGTAATAAAGCTTTAATCTTGTCGATTTTGCCGGATCGTTGGGGAGCGGATACACATGGGTAAGGCTCGCAAGGTCCGCTTCGTATCTCTGCAGAATCGCAGGCATCGCGCCGATCGGTTTTTGCAATTCTTGAAGATTCGGGTAGTTCACCGTAGCGGATTTCAATTTTGGGTCTTCCTTTGCTGTCGCTCGAAACGGCACACTCGTCAGCAGGGCGATGAAGATCACCGACCCTGTAAGAATTACAGCTTTCATCCCGCAATCCTCCTTAATTTTATTTAAATTCTACCCGATAACACTGTGTGAGCGACTGTTTTTAGCGCATTTCGCTGAGTTTGACAAATGCTCATTGCACGTTTATCTTCAATTCCATACCGCTTGCGGGGGGTGCGAACGTCGCTTGTCGCGTTCCGAATTTGGAAGTTTAAGGATAGCCGCATCGCGATTTGTGGTATAATGTTTTAGTCAAATAATCGTGAAGTTCGCTGTAATTCTACCTAAAATGAGAGTAATTTATGAGCAAGACTAACATTGAAAAGGTCTCCGTTGTAATCTGCACTCGAAATCGCGGGGATAGCATTGTTGAAACGATCAAGTCCATTTTGTCGAACGAACGCTCTCAATTTGAACTTGTCATCATGGATCAGAGCGAATCGGATTCGACTGAATTGGCGGTCAAACCTTTGCTTGCGGATAGCCGCGTAAAGTTTTTTCGTACTAAAACGAAAGGTTTGGGCATCTGTCGGAATCTAGCTCTTGCGCAAACTGATTGCGAGATTATCTTAATGACGGATGACGACTGCATCGTTCCGAAAAATTGGATCGGGAAAATGGTTGAAATTTTTGAAGAGCGCTCCGCTGTCGCTCTCGCTTTCAGCGCAGTCGATGCCGGAGTTCACGACTCCTCGCTCGGATACATCCCCGCCTATCATCCGAAAGGGAGCTATCTGGTTTCGACAAGTTACGACAAATGCAAGGCTAGGGGCATTGGCGCAAGCATGGCTTTTCGCAAGTCAGTGGTCGTCTCCCTGGGAGGCTATGACGAAATGTTGGGGGCTGGAGGAGTTTTCTTCGGGTGTGAAGACGGAGACATGTCCACCAGAGTGCTCATCAAAGGTCACTCAATTTATGAAACTGACGAAGTCAGCGTCCTCCACAATGGCTTTAGGACGTGGGAACAGGGCAAAAGCGGTTCAATGGGGGATTTTTTCGGGATCGGCGCTTCCTACTCTAAACCGTTCAAATGCGGCAGATGGGATTTTTGGGTTGTGCCGGCATACGAGTTTTTTTTCATGGCTCTTGTTCCTCCTTTCAAAAACCTTTTGAATTTCCGAAAGCCTACAGGCGTCAA
>JAYVOT010000637.1:0-1513 GCA_043757795.1 Chthonomonadaceae bacterium
CTAGGCCTTCGACCCTTTCGACAGTCGCCGTACAGGGTAAAGTTCGAAATTACAAGCGCTTCTGCGCCGGTCTCGAGCGCTGAGAGATTCATCTTTCCCGCTTCGTCCTCGAATATTCTGAGGTTCGCGATTTTGTCCGCCAACGTTCGAGCATCCTCTTCGTGATCGTCAGTCTTCACGCCGAGGAGAATGAGCAAGCCGCGCCCGATTTTGCCTGAAATTCTTCGCTCTTCGCCGGATACGACCGTAACTTCAGCGCGAATCACTCGTTGCAACACCGCTTTCATGAACTCGCCCTCGCAATTCAGTACAATATTTGACCCGCGTCATGGGCAATGCTAAATTGGCGCATTCCGCACTATAGGCTTACAGCAAGCTCCGCTCACGACAAATTACTCTCCGGTTTCACGGAATTTTTTCGCCGCGTCGTTGACAGTTGAAGGCAGATGGTCCAGCATCTCTGAGATCGTGACGCATTTGAAACCGCGTTGGGAGATCGTCTCCAAGATTTTATCCAGGGCTTCAGCAGTCGGAGGATAGTCGTGTAGAAGGATGATGCTGCCGTTCTCCGTGCGCCTCAAAGTTCGTTCCGCAACGACTTCCGGCGTCTCCTTCGGATCAAAATCCAATGAGGCCGTCGTATAGCCGACAACCACATAGCCAAGCTCTCTGGTCTCTTTTAAGACTTGCGGGTTGTATCGCATCCCGGGCGGGCGTATCAAATTCAGATGCTTTTTGGCGATTGCGTAGAAAGCGACATCCGGCTCGTTGATCTCTCTATGTCGCTCATGCGGGCTGAGTTCTGGAAATCGGAAGTGATGTTGGCTGTGATTCGCGACCTCATTTCCCTCCTGCAAAGTCCGCTTCACCAATTCCGGGTGTGCCGCCATATTCTGCCCGACATCAAAAAAAGTGGCGTGCGCTCCGTGCTTTTTGAGAGTTTCCAGAAGATGAGTGCGACTTGCAGGATGAGGTCCGTCGTCAAATGTGAGGGCGACTTCCGGCAGCTCTCTGTTCCCATGCCTTAAAAAAGCCTCTTCTCGTTGATAGAGGTCATCGCCCCGATTTCGATGATACCAGAGAACCGGATTGAGGGTGTTTGTCCACCCTGTTCCTTTAAATCGTTGCATCCAAACTCCGCCGACCATAGCCCCGACTGCAAGAAACAGAACGAGAGCGAGTTTGAATTTTTTGGCAGGTTTTCGAGTCGAAATAGAAGCGAGTTGCATAGCGTTGAGTATACCCGAAGTTGAACGATGGGAAATTTGGAGGCGATGAGTAGTCTTCTTACGCAGTCTCTTCAATGCCCATCAGCGCCCATGCGTCAAAGACGATAGGCGCGCGAAACATCCAGTAGGGAGCTGTGAAGTGTCCGCCGTCGCCCCAATGCTCTCCCCAGGAATTTCGGATGAGGAACCTCTGCGTCGAGTCGTCGTAGCCGACGGCGAGCATGGCGTGACTCTTGGGATCCGGGTACTCGCCTGTCACGCTGACGACCGGTTTGACCTCGCTT
>JAYVOT010000638.1:0-5508 GCA_043757795.1 Chthonomonadaceae bacterium
TTGCCGATCCGAAAAGACGCCGCCGACCGGATAGGTTCGAGTCAGGTCGCCGCAATACGCTCCGGCGACCGCGCCGATGTCCACGACGACAAGCTCTCCTTGATTCATTGTTTGATTATTGTTTTCGTAGTGCAGAACAGTGGCTCTAAAGCCCGCACCGATGATGCTGCCGAAAGCAAGCCCGGAGCCGCGTCGCTTGAACGCCTTCAAAATCTCCGCCTCGACCTCATATTCCCAGACTCCCTCTCCTTTTGAGATCATCTCGCGCGCGGCTCGATGCCCTTCTTGCGTGATTCCGATCGCCTGTAGAATCCGATCTATCTCCGCTTTGGATTTCACCATTCTCAGTTTTGCAAGTTCGGGACCGCAGTCTCGAAACTGCGCCATCGGGGCGAGTCGAGCGATCTCCTGCATGAAGGCGTAGTCGCGAGTGGAAGCTGCGTTTTGCCCGTAAGCGGCAATTGTGCAAACGATGGGGCAGTAACGAATCCAGGTAGTGAGCGAGTTGAAGAAACTGGACGAGTCCGCTGTTTTTTGGACTCCGGTCGCTTTTTCGGTCTCTTCTCCAGGTCCGAGTTGCGGTCCTGTCCAGGTTTCCGCGGTCGCATTGCGAGCGGGCAAGAACAGAATCTCCCTGATTTCAGCATCTACTTTCGGAAGCGCATAGTTCGCAGGAAGAGACTTCGGCAACATCACGAGGAACGCTCCCGGAGTCTCTACTCCGGTGAGATAGAAGAAAGAACTGTTCTGTTTGTAGCGTTGCGGATTGACCGCCTCGTCTTCTCGCGAGCCGCGAATTACAAGTACGCCCTCCGGGAAGGCGCTTCGGAGTCGATCGCGACGGTCTTTGAACTCCTGGGCGGAAAAGCCGCCGAGGGGCGCAGGCGGCGGGGCGAGAAAGGGCGAGTCGGTTTTGACTTCAGTTTCAGTAGAACAAGCGGGCGGAATCGTCATTTGACACCTCAAATAGGATTGGTTTTGGGCAATAAACGCTATTATAGCGGAGAAATGTAACCGTGGCAAGTTGACAACGGAATTTTTCCGTTCAGCTCTTTCAGAAGGCTGAAAATCCCCGTGAGGAAAAAACAAGAGTCTTCCAGAAGCGGTAGCGCAGGAGGCGATGCCGGGTGTTGAAAACACCCGGCAGAGGTATGGGCGTCCTTCGGACGCGGGAGAGTTGGAGCCGCTTTGCATCCGGATTTTTTTCGCGTATTTCGCGTATTTCGCAGGTCATCTTGCTCTTTCGTGTGATGCGCCTTCATTTCCATCAATAATCCGTCTTTTGTATTCGATTTGCATTCCGTCTTGGCGCTTATTTGAATTCGCTTTTTTTCGCGTATTTCGCGTATTTCGCGGTTATTACTCCCCGTATTCTTATTCTAACTTTTTTAGCGGTACTAATCTCTCGGTATTCTCGCAGTATAGTTGCTTCCTACTTTAGCCGAATCCATCCGCGAATCGAGTTGATGAACCAGACCTCTTCCGCCAACTCCAAATCCGACTTGTGCAGGATTCTTTCACGAATGGCTCCGGTCTCAAGCAGTTCTTCGCGCAGAGTTCCCGCAAGAAGACCGCACGCGGCAGGAGGCGTCAAGAGTTCGCCATTCAATCGCAAAACCAGATTGCCGCGGGTGAACTCCGTCAGTTCCTCGCGCTCATTCCAGAGGAGAACGTCGTAGACCTCCGGGAAATCGAAAGCGCGCTCGGTATAGACCCTGCGATGAGTGGTTTTGTGATACAGAAAGACATCTTCGCTGGAAACCGAATGCTTGGCGAGCGCGTATCGATTTTCGCTTTCGGCGATAGGAGGAGGGGGGAGCAGGGTCTTTTCAACTCGGAAATCGCCTGCTTTTGAGAGGAGGAGGCGAATCTTAAAAGACGCTTCGATTTTGCTCGCGTTTTCCATCACTTGTTGGAGAGCGCTGTTCAGAGTGGCGTTCGCCCTCTTTTCGTCGTACTCAAATGAGAAGAATTGAGCGGATTTTTGCATTCGAGAGAGGTGACGATCCAGCATCATCAGCTCACCATTGCGAAAAAGAAACGCTTCGGTCAGCTCAAAAGTCGGTCTGTTCAGGGTGAGCGCTTGAGATTTGAGCAGCGCCTCCTCATACTCTTCCTCCGCCTGCGAGTCCCACACGATTCCGCCCCCCGCGCCATACTCCGCAATGCCGGATTTCGAATCGATCAGGGCGGTGCGTATTGCGACGTTGAAGACAGCGCGTTCCCGCGTCAATAACCCGATCGCACCGCAATAGACCTGCCTCGGCTCCTCTTCAAGTTCGGCGATGAGGCGCATCGTGCTGACTTTCGGCGCCCCCGTCACGGAGCCGCAGGGGAAGAGAGCCTGCAAAATGTCTATTAATGAGACGTTTTCAGGAACCTCTGCTGAGATCGAGGAGGTCATCGCGTGAAACGTCGGGTAGGTTTCGATGCGGAAAAGTTCTTCGACTTTCACGCTTCCCGTCACGGCGATTCGCCCGATATCGTTCCGGAGCAAATCTACGATCATAAGGTTTTCCGCCCGGTTTTTCTCGGAACCCGACAGCTCTAGGCGTAGTTTGTCGTCCTCTGCCAGAGTTCTTCCTCGGCGGATCGTGCCTTTCATCGGTTTCGTTTCGATCCGAGAATCGCGTCGCTCGAAAAAAAGCTCGGGCGAGCAGGAGAGGATTTTGAATCTTCCGAGGTCAAGAAAGGCGCTGTAGGAGCCGCGCTGATTGTTGCGCATCCGCTCGTAAAAGGCGAGCGAGTCGCCTGTGAACATGGATCGCAATCTCATCGCGTAGTTCACCTGATAACTTTCCCCTGCTCTGAGAGCCTCTTTTATTCGGAGAAAGTTCGAGCGATACTGCTCTTTCGTTCTGTTCGGTTCCCAACGAAGAGGATAATTTTCAATTGAATCGATCTTTTCAGGAAGCGGCGAAGGCGCACGGAATATACCAAACCAGAGGAGCGGCAGGGCTGAATGCGGAGGCGTTTTGAGAGCCGAATCAAAGGCGGAAGCGGCTTCGTATGAAATGAATCCGGCGGCGGTCGCGCCGGAATTCACTTCATTTTCAACCTCCTGCAACGCCGGAATCACTTCTTCCAACAAATTGACGATTAGGATGCGCCGCGGTTTCTCGAAAAAGAGCCGGGACGCTTCGCCGGAAGCGTCCGGAAAATCGAAGATTAGAAAGGGGTATTTGTAAGGGTTATCGAGCATCGCTTCGCACTCAGTATTGCAAAATCGGGAGCGGAAGTTGGACGAACTGCACTCGTTTGTCGGCGACTACTTCCGCTCGATAGGCGCTCAATCGGAGGTTGTCGCTGACTTTCCTGATTGATCGAATGACTTCGATGAGGTCTTGCAGTTGTTGACGATGAATCTCTTCGTTGGTGGAAAAGGGCAACTTCTGCTTGTAGTCCGCGCAGGCTGCTTCAGCAGGACCTCCCGTCGCCGTTCCATGAAAAATCAGAACGATCTCTTCCAACTGATGCGCCCCTATCAGGAACCCCGCCTCTTTTCGAAACTGATCGCCGCGGAAAAACTCAAACGTGGAAGCCATTGAGCCGGGACCGCCGGGCGCATACAAGCGATCATAGTTGAAAATGGCCAGGTGCCCCTGTAGAAATTCATCCAAGCATATTTGGTAACGTCCATCCGAACAGGCGACAACCAGAACATGGGGACGAACCACGCTCCACTCCGTCTTGCTGACGAACGCAACTGACATGGCTCTCCTCCTCTTTTGCGCACTCTTTTTCACTTATATTATGACACAGGGAAGCGCATGATTGATTATGATGAGTGTATTTTCAGACTGCGCTGACGGGATGTTGAAAACAACCAGTCAGCGCAGTGAAATGCCGGGCGCATGAAGTACGCGGCTTTCCGAAGGGTGCTGACAAGGATAATTTAGCGCACCTTGATGGAGACGCGTTCAGATCAGCGGCAAGATCAAGGTCGGCGTCGGAATTTCGTGGTTTTCGGAGATGGAAGTGATCGCAGTGCCGATTGCGAAGAACTCAATGACGTGCGTCCCCCATCCGTAGCTGCTCTCCTTCACGGATGCGCCCACAATTCCATCCGCCTTTTCCGCTTCGGCTTCCGCCTGCATACGACTCAAAGCGAGTTCGCGAGCGTCATAAAAAGCTTGCGTGTAGTTCTGAAGCTCCACGTTTTTACCAACCTGTTTTAGCCCCTGCATGAGTCCCTGATGCGCCACATGATAGACGCACGTTCCCATCACCAGGGAGACAGGGCGATATCCGGCTCGCAACAACGTCCAGAAATCCTGTCCGCTCAGGTCGGAGGTGAACGGGCGATTGGAAGGAGTGCGATAGTTGTCCCCTTTTCGATGCTTAATCGCCGTGCCGACCGCCATAAACTCGGCGTGATTGATGTCGCTGTTCGAAAGCGTCGCTTCCAATCGCACTCCCACGATCCCGTCGGCGCCCAGTAAATCCGCCTCTTCCTCCATTCGCGTCATAGCGAGTTCGCGGGCGTGATACATCGCTTGAGTCAGAACATCCATCTCTTGGCTCTGGAAAAAACCGGGAATCTGAAATCCGATATGATAGATGGAACTTCCCATCACGAGGCCGAGCGGATCGAACCCGGCTTCGCGAACAAGCAAAAACTCGTTCACGCTCAGATCGCTTGTGAAAAGTGGCTTTTTGCCGTCGCCCCCGCGCATCTCCATGAGTCTGCGTTTTGCGCTCTCCGGCAAGCCTTCATTTGAACCTGGCGTATATTCCACTGCGATTCTCCTTTGCACTTATAAATTATGATCCAAATTATCCAAGCGATACGGCCATTTGAAACGGAATCGAGGGAGAGGCCGTCTTGAAAGAAGCTATTCCTGTTCCGAATGCCGTAAAGTGAATGAGGGTCAACGGGGGCATTTTGTCCCTCTCGATCACTTCCATTTCCGTCTCGATTGTCACTCCGACCACGTTTTCAGCTTTATGCGCCCTCGCTTCGCTTTCCATCCGCTGCATTGCGCTTCCGCGAGCCTCGTACACAGCTTGAGTCAGGTCAGTTATCTCCTGATTGACCCAGGAAAAGCGGTTGTAGCTGGAGACGCAAGCGTAAGAACAATTTCCGAAGGCGAACGAAACCGGCGTGAACCCCGAATTTCGCAACATCCAAAAATCCTCGCCGGAGAGAGAGCTGACAAAAGGAGGGGCGTTCCCATCCTTCCGAGCGTTTCCTCGAACTGCCGTTCCGATAGCGATAAACTCTATCAGATCGGAGTCCCAACCGGCTTTCTTTCGCTCTAGCCGCACTCCGACGACTCCGTCCGCGCCAAGCAGAGCCGCTTCTTGAAGCAATCTTCCGAATGCCAGTCGCCTCGCCTCCGAGTAGGCACGCGAGAGAACCGTCATCTCCTGCGTTCCCCAACCCGTTCCCAATCCCCACTGCCATCCCACATGATAAACAGAACTTCCCATAACTTGACCGAGAGGCTCGTAGCCAGCCTGATGTACGACGGAAAGTTCATTGACGCTCAGGTCGCTCGTGAAGAA
>JAYVOT010000639.1:0-1512 GCA_043757795.1 Chthonomonadaceae bacterium
AGTAGATAGAGTCGATCCAGGAGGGGGAATCGGGGAGATATTGATGAAACAGAAAGACGCTGATTACGAAGAGAACCATAAGCGCCATAAAGGCCCTGCGCAACACGATCGGGATATTGCTCCAAATCTGTCCGCTTTCAGCGAAAAGTCGAGAGGGTTTTGAGAGAGTTCCCCAAATTCTACGCGCCCATCCGCTCTTTTGCGCGACCGAGTTTCGTTGTGACAAGAACCGCTCCTGACGCAACTTTTCGATTGTCTCCTCGTCCGTCAAGACGGTTAAAATATCTCCTGCTTTCAGAGGAATTTCGGCGGCAAAGTTCGTTTCGGCTGTTTGATTCGTTTGCAGCGTGAGGGGGATCAGGTTCCACGCAGAGCTGAACTCAGAAACGGTCTTCGCTCTCGCCGCCGTTTCCGAGTCGAACTGAATTTCCAGGATGTCGAGTCGATGTCCGCTCACATCCATCGTCTGCAAGATTTCCGAACCCAGTGCGGTTGTCACGAAAACCGGAGCTGTGAGAAGAGCCGGGCTGAGAGTCTTGCGAACTCTCTCCTCCATCTCCGCCCTGTGAGCTATCAACGGATCGAAAATTCGGATGACGATTGGAATCTGAGAGTAGAGCCGTTGGATGTCCAGCACGATCTCCAGGTTGACAAGGTCGGCGCTTGTTACGATTAGAACGCACCGCGCGGTTTCAACGCTCGCCGCTTTGAGACAGGACTCGGATCGAGCGTCGCCCTCGATGCAGAGAGCGGAGATCTTTTGGATGTCCTCTCTCCATTCCGGCCGAATTTCCGGCGCGATGACGACGAAAGTCTCGCCGAGTTGGTGCAACAACTCGGCAATCCGAAAGCCGACATGTCCCAGCCCGCAAATGACGAGATGGTTCTTCAATGGAGGCTTGATCGGTTCGTTATCGGTTCGGTTCGGCATCTTCTTCACAATATTGAATCCTTCTCCTTTGCGAGGCGATTTCCCTGCTTGATTTCGCATAGAGCGTGGTAAGTCCATTCCAAGACATGCGCTCTTTTCGTCTTTTCATCCTACTTGACTTTACTCGCCTGAAGAGTTACAATGACGGTTGCAATTGTCGCGCGATCCGAAGTTTGAAAACCTCCGGCTAGAAGAAACAAGCGATCCGGAGGTTGAAAACCCCTGTCTAGTGAATGGGCGTCTTTCAGACGCGGGAGCGAGATACGCGATTCTGCATTTTGTCCGAAGCGCCGCCGAGACCGGGGGTAAATCTTTAAGAATCAAAAATGCGCCGTCAGGACTAGGTTATTCATGTGATCATTCCAGCGACTCGATAGCAGTTGCGATCAGATAACTGATGTTACGCAGTCCTGACGACCAAATGATTTTTTCGAGAGCGCTTTTGAATCCCATGACTAAAGTCACGGTCTAGGTGGCGCTTCACGCCGTATGTCCTTCGGACATGAGTCGCGACTTGCCTGCCCGTAGGACTGCCATTCCTGTGCCAGTTTGCAGGGGCGTCTCTCGTTGAGCATACTCCG
>JAYVOT010000640.1:0-1511 GCA_043757795.1 Chthonomonadaceae bacterium
GAGGAGCGCCGAACATCGGCCTCCAAAAACCTGTTGCGTTCGTCGAAACGATCCCCCCAAGAGTCGCTTTGTCAGGGAGCGGCGTATCGAGAGCGAGGAACTGTCTGCGTGATCGCAATCGCTCTTGAAGCTCTAATAGAGTCGTTCCGGGTTCGCAAGTGATAGTCATGTCTTCCGGCTGATAGTCCAAAATCCGATTCATCCCGCTCAAACTGAGAAGAATATAGGATCGACCCGCTGTGGGCGGATAACCGGTATGAATCTGCGTCCCGCCGCCGCAAGGTACTATTGCAACCCCCATCTCTTGCGCGAGTTTCACAAGGGCGACGATCTCCTCCGAATTCTCCGGGAAGGCAGTAAACTCCGGCTTGCTTCCCCACCAATCCGGAAGATGAGCGATTTGAGTCATCCCTTGCGGCTCAACGACTCGATCCGCTCCCAATATAATAGACAATCTATCTTTCAAATCTGCTTTTTCCATACTGTTTCCGTTAGCGATTGGTCGCCCTTTATCCTAACCGCGACACGCATCCTTTTATTTTATTTCAATTCCCCCGACCTTTTGATCTGCGCCGACAAGCTTCTTCTCCAATCGTCCATCTGAGAACAACTGGAATCTTTCGCCGCGCCAGACGATTTCGTCTCCAAAGTAGCTCATAACGTAGAGAGCGAAATTAAGGCAGTCGCCGAGAGGTAGAAGCGGGAGAAATCGAAGAACATTTCTGTCTCCGGTACAGCGAAGAGTTACAAACAGCGAAACTGTGGCGCGAATCAGAAGGGTGACAAAGACTGCCAACCAACCTGCCGATTGAAAACCTAAGCCGCAAAGAAAAATTAGCGAGAGTGCGAAGCTGTGGGTGATAATAGCCCCTGCATAACCCGCAGGCCGGCAGACTCGCAGTGTTTTTGACCATCTTAGCCTTCTGCTGAGCATATTTTTGAACGATTCATCCCCTATGACGTCTTCGATGACATAGTCGGAAAGCACGACCTCGTACCCCGCTTTTGAAACCTCTGCGCCTATTCTGAAATCGTCGGCAAGCTGATTGATAAGAGGTTCAAAACCTCCAATCTCCAACAAGACGGATTTCGGAATAGCGATCGTGGAACCCAGTGCGAACGAGACGCCTTCCAAAGCCCTACTGACTAAGACGCTTGGAATGAAGTCGCTCGCTATGCCGAGCGCTTCCAATTTCGCCGCGAAACTCCTAGTCGCACCCCCGCGATAGAGACAAGTGACTAAACCAACGCGCTTGATTTCGCTGCTTGTTGTGTTTATATTTGTTTTTGAATACGTTGGGGCCTGGTTTTTTGGATTGAAAGGCGCAAGAATACGACGAAGGTAGTCCGGTTCCGCACGCATATCGCTGTCGCTCAAAACGATGTATTCGTGCTTGGCATAAGATATCAAGTTCAGGAGGTTGCAAACTTTTCTATTCGCGCCTCGTAAAGAGGTCTCCCCTGCGATATGGATCCCGATATCGATTTGAGGAAATTCCGCCTTTAATCGT
>JAYVOT010000641.1:0-1510 GCA_043757795.1 Chthonomonadaceae bacterium
CTGACGCGCATATTTCGGCGATCCGGCTCAATATGAATATCAGAGGCGCGGTCTTTGATCGCCTGCTGTATGATGGTATTGGCGAGGCGAACAATAGGAGCCTCTTCGGACTCTTTCACTGCCGACTGCTCGTCGTCCTCTTTCGTAACGTCGCCGCGAGCGCCGTACAGAGCCATGACTTCGCTCATGTCGGACTTCAGGCTGCCGCCCGTGTCCTCCATGCTCATTCCGCCTTTGCCCGGGTTCATTCCACCCTTCATCGGGTTCATCCCGGTGGATCCGGCGGATATGGCTTCGGTCGTGCCGCCATAGAGTCGCGTAATCGCGTCCTCGATATGTTCCGGAACGGCGAGCACTCCCTTGACAGTGCATCGGGAGACCAACCGAATGTCGTCCGAGGCAGTGATGTTGTTCACTTCCGCCATGGCGACATAGAGTATCGTGCCGTCTTTTTTAATTGGGAGAGCGTTATGACGCTTGGCGACGTGTTCCGGGACGACGTTCAGGGCGCTCTGATCCGGCTTGTACACGGTCAGATCGACGAACGGAACTCCCATCTCCTGAGCCTTCGATTCGTAGACGTCGCGGGGATTGAGACCCATATCGGAGAGAATCTTGGCGAGATCGCCTTTCGTATTCTCCTGAGTCTTTCGGGCGTCCTCAATCTGTTGAGCGGAGGCGTACCCCTTCTCAACCATATAATCGCCCAAACTTTTTCTAGCTATTGCCATCTTGGTTATGCTCCCACCTTATGAATCACAACTCACAGTTTAGGCGGATTTCCCTCGTTAAAAACGTGCCTGGGAAAATCGCCGTACTAACTTTTCGTATAACGGAACCTAACGCATTATTCCCTAAAAATGGGATTGTCGGCGTTCAGGCATTCAGGTGTTCGGGAAGCCGGGGCGACCGCCACAGCAAAATCGAAGGCGAATGCCATCTCATAAGTGCGTACAGCATATGAATAGAGATAGAATATTGGCGTTATTTCGACGTTCCTACGGAGATTCCTCCTTTATGGAGTCAAGTTTCTTAGAATCTTATCGCAAGAACGGAAATCCGAGGAAAAATGAATGAAAGTAGGAATCATCGGGTTTTCAGGGCATCGAGAGCCGCCCGTTCCATCACGTCAGTCGGAGGAAAGACTCCCGTCCATTTATGAAAAGCGACGGCTCCCTGATAGACCAGCATCTTCAATCCGTCAAGGGTTTGGCAACCTCGCAACTTCGCCTCGGCAAGGAGGCGCGTCTCAAGCGGATTGTACACAAGATCGTAAACCATCAGGTTGGCGTGCAGCGCGTCTAAGGGGATCTGCGGCAATTCATCGATATTGGGATGCATTCCTATTTTGGCGGTCTGCACGAAAAGAGAAGATTGAGCAATACTGTCTCTCAGAGCGCTTGTCTCCATAGGCACAACCGATATCCTGTCGGGATCGTATCCCGCATCGATCGCCGCCTTCGCGAGTCGTTCCGCTCGCTCAGGGGATCGATTGCAGATCGCCACTCGC
>JAYVOT010000642.1:0-1510 GCA_043757795.1 Chthonomonadaceae bacterium
GCGAGGTCGAAGCAGAGTTGAGTCTCCTCTACGAGGCTGTTCGGAAAGTTACTTCGGGAGTAGAGCGCCGCTGACGCCTCCAGCGCCTCTCGCGCGTCCTGCGAGTCAAGTTCGCTCCGCTCGATCTGCTGAGGCTTTTTGTCCGAGACGGTCTTTGGAACGTCTGCTCCGCGGGTCAGTTTGTCGCCTATTCGGTAACCTTCATGCGTCGCGCCGAGATAGAGTCTGCCGAGCCAGTAGAGTCCGCGCGCCTCCCAGATCGTTCCTTTCCGCGCTTTGATGAACGCAAGAGCGTCAGGAACGGCGCGATCCCAATGTTCGGAGCGGCTCTCTGAAACGAGAATTCGATACGCGACTTCATCCTTCCGATTCGCCCCAACCTGCCCCGACTTGAGGGCGGTTTCGTACTCGTTCATCGCGATGGCGTAGCTCTTCTCTTTGAAATGTTTGTCTGCATCGTTCAAGGCGCCCTTCGACTGCGCGTAAAGGGCGAGTCCTAGCCCAGCTATCATCAAAACGCCGATCGCTACGACCGATTTTTTTGTCAGTTTCATGGTTCTCGTCTCTTGCAATGGAAATAGAAATGGAAATGGTAATGGAATAGATATGTTTCGTTAGTTCTTGATTCCCTCAAGAGTGTTCAATATCCCGCCTCGATTTGAAAAATGGATCGCAATTTTATCAGCGCTTTGATTTAACTCATGTTACGCACTCTCTAGGACGAAATGTCCGTGTGTTGAAAACACTCAGCACAAATTTGAAAAGCGGCTCTGCCTGATGTGACGATTTCCAACGTTGCGGGTTTGATTATGTTCCGAAGGGCTTCCCGCCAAAGGCGCTATAGCGAAAAAGCTCTGCCCGTCGTGACGATTCGCAACGTTGCAGTGAATAAAAACGCCTTCGGCGTTTCTCACGTTCGGAGAACGCCCATTCATTTGCCGGGTGTTTTCAACACACGGATTTGTTGGTTACGTAACATGAGAGAGATATTAAGCCTCCAATGCAGGGATTTATTTAGAGAGGAAGTTGCCTTTCAGTTGATTTTGAAAGTCGGCTTTGACAGAAAATTCAAAATACCTGCTTGCAGTTGATTTCAGTATTGCTTTTTTCTTTATAATTTGATATAATTGCCACATGCGATTCAAAATGTCGTCTGATGGAGCCTGCAAAACAAACAGGGATCTAAAAAGCTCTTATAGTACAAATGTTTTGTCTTATCCGTCTTCATGCTAGCGTCGTCGCCGCGATTGTCAACGCCGACAACTTTTCCATCCTACATGAAAGAGGTACGCATCCCATGCGAAATCGATCTGCATTCACACTCATCGAACTCCTCGTAGTCATCGCCATTATCGCGATCCTTGCAGCTATTCTCTTCCCGGTCTTCGCGCAAGCTCGCGAACAAGCCCGAAAAGCGGCATGTCTCTCCAACTGTCGCCAACTAGGCATCGGCGAAGCGATGTACGTTCAAGATTACGACGAACAGTTCAGCAATTACTTTAGCGGCTAC
>JAYVOT010000643.1:0-5492 GCA_043757795.1 Chthonomonadaceae bacterium
CCGTCGTGACGATTCGTAACTTCGGCGTTTCTCACGTCCGGAGAACGCCCATTCATTTGCCGGGTGTTTTCAACACACGGATTTGTTGGTTGCGTAACACGAGTTAGAAGTGGAAGCCGAACTCAGCGAGCAGAGAGCTTGCCGTGTAGTTAGAGCGAATGTTCGTCGTATCGGAGTATTTGTGGCTAAGGACTTGCCAACCGAGGGAGAATTTCAGGGCGCGAGTGAGAGCGTAGTCCAACCCGAATTTCAAGTCTTGCTCCGTGTTTCCCTGAAAACCGGAGGTAGCGGAGTTAAGAGTTTCCATGAAAATGGATTGTCTGCTTGAGAGAGGATAATCGAAGCGCAGTCCGAGCGAGGTGAGGTTCGTGCTCGTGTCGGTGAGGACTGAATTTCCAGTGGTCGTGTCCGTTCCGGAGGTTCCTGCGGTCGTTCCCGTTGAAGCGGAGCTTGACTTGAAAGCGCTCGCTGTTTTGACAAGAGACCAGTTGATCCTCATGCCGAGTTTGCCGAGAAAGCCGTTTCGGCGCCCGAAAGGATGGCCGTCAAGCGAGAGAAAAATGTTTTTTGAGTCCGTGCCGCCGAAACCGTTGGTATAAATCACTTTTTGGGCGGTGTATGCGGCTGTGAACTGCATTTCCGAACTCGCCTGCCAACTGACATTGAAGCCGGTCGTGTTGCGATCGCTATTGTATTGATAATCTCCGAGGCTCGATCCGAGGTCATACTGAATTCCGACGAGCAAGTTCTGCTTTGGCTGATACTCCATATGCAAGCTGTGTTGGGAATTCTTGCCCCCGAAACTTGTGTAGTTGTTCGGATTATTGCCCTGATAGCCGGAGTAGCTACCGGAAGCCCCAAGTCCCGAGTTAGATCCTCCGCCCGCGCCGGTATTCAGGAAAGAGCCTGCAAAAGAACTCGTCGTCGATCCGATCCCGGTCGTTCCTGTCGTCTGGCGGCTGAAAGAATCAAAAATTGAGCGCGTCGTTCCGACGGCCGTTCCTCCTATGGTTCCGGCAGTCCCGGTCGTCGAGTTCGCTCCGAACGTTCCCGTGTCGGAGAGAGAATAGTTGTAGCTGATTCTCATGTTTCGAATGACATTGAGTTGCGCTGCGAAAGAGGACTCTTTCGAGTTGCTTTTCTGGTTGGAAGAGAGGCTGTTGTTCGTGTTGTTGTTGTCCGAAATCGAGCCGTTCAAATGCAACCACTGCGCAGGTTGCCAGCCGAGACTGAAGCGTTTGCTGAAAGTGGAGGTGTCTGAAGAGTAGAGTTGGGAGCCTGCGGTCGTTCCCGTCGCGATGCCCAACTGACCTAGAGTCGTGGAAGAGTTGCTTCGCGTATTGCTCAGAGCCGCCTCAAACGAGACGCTTCGCAACGCGTAGTTCAATGAAACCGTATCGCTGTCGTTTTTGCTTTTTCCGCCTTGAATGAAAGTGGTGCCAAGCGCGGAGTGATTGAAATTGAGAGTCGCGTTCTTCGCAAAATTGTAGTTCGCCCCAAATCCAAGCTGACGGTAGTCATCGTTGCCCACATTCGAGACCGAAAATTGACTGCCGCTGTAGGAGGGGCGTTTCGCGATTTGATAGTTCAGATTGAAGCGCAGTCGGTTCGTAGGAGCGTAATCGGAAGTGAAGTCGATGGACTTCTCATTTCGATTGAAGCCGGGGCTTTGAATGGAAGAGAAAGTCGGAGCGATGTTTTTGACGCCTACAGACGTGTGAAACTTCGAGAAAGGAGTCAGGTCGGCGCGAAAACTCCACGCCTGCCCGTTGATATTCGAACCTGTCAGGTTCAATCCGGAAAGGGCGGTGTCAAGCGTTACGGATCCTAGTTTACCCAGACTCATTCTGGCGTCGAGACCGAGAATGCTACGATCTCCGGGAACAAGAGAACTGGAGTAGGGGAAGTATTGGAATTTGACTCGACTGGTAGAAAGAACGCTTAGTTTTATGAAAACGCGATTCGTGTAGGTTTGCGTTCGATCTACCGTAAACTCGTCTGTGCCGAGCAGTCTGCCGTCAACATAGACGAACAGCGGCTTTGTCAGATCGATGGGATAATCCGTAGGGTAGAAAGTCTGCTGTCCGAAACCATAAGCTTCTTCCGAGCGAAGGCCGTTTCCGGACGTCCCTTTTGAACGTTGCGTGACATAAGTGACGCCGACATTGAAACCGTTTCTGAGATTGTAATCCGCCCGTCCGCCCAGGATCGTCCCCATAGATTGATTGAACCCAAGCGCTTCATATGAGATTGCGATGGTGGAGGACTGAGTGATAATTCGGTTGTTTAAAAACTTCAAAGCGCCGCTGAAAGGGTCTAATTGATAATCTTTGCCCTTGATAAGTTCTGCGCCGTTGTCGATTCGGACGTGATCGCTGCCCTCGACGATCTGACCGGAGTAGACGTAGTAGGGGCCGGAGGAGTTGTTGCCGTTGACGACGATGGTCTTCGTTTCCGCTTTGATCTGAGACCAGAGAAGCGTCGTTTTCAGGTTTTTTGACCAGATGTTCGAGGCTTGAATGCCGTGAAGATAACGATTGAAATCGATGAGGCTGTTGCCCTGAAATCCGGCATTCAAATCGCCCCACTCGATGTGGCTGGTTTTCGTCTTATAATCAAGTTTGACTCGGTTGTCGTTCGGATTATGAAAGAGGCTGTTGCTCAATCGCGTCTGATAACGAAAGTACTTGAAAAGAGTTGCGTCTACGGAGACGTCGGTGTCGTTGTAGAATCCGTTGGCTCCCCTGCCGTAGTACTGTTCGTTTGTGAAGGAGTCGCTGCTGCCGGAGACGCTGTCAGCTCTTAGTTGAAACGTGCTGTTGCCGGAAGCGGTGATTTTGCTTCCAGTGGCTTTCTCAAGACCGTTGAACCAATCGCCGACGCTGCCGAACGGCGATCCGCGTTTTTTTCTTTTTGAAAAAACGGAATCATAAGAAGCGGTTTTTTCAGGGGCGGGAAGACTGAAACCAGGCACAGGACCCAGAGCTTGACGCGGGCTAGGAGAGAAGGGGTTTTGACCGGGGATATCCGGCTTTGGTGCAGGAGCGCGTAAAAGGATATCCCAGAGGGAATCGCGTTCCGGATCTGAGGCGAGAGCGGATTTTTCGGAAGCGGACTGCAACGCGAAAAACGCAATGACAATGAGCGCTCTGCGTTGATAGAGATTGAGCATCTTTCCACCCTGAGCCGGAGTGTCGGCGATTGTCAAAATTGAATGAGACCGTATTATCCGGGGTGAGGAGCGGCATCAATCTGGAATATGCGACTGCGAAGGGGGATCATCAATGACATTATACCAAATGAGTCTTAAAGTGTCTAGTGAGATTAGAAAAAAGGCTTGTTCCACCCCAATTCATGCGTGATCAACCTGATCGAAAATCGATTTGACAACGATCTATGTGGTTACTTCCGAGGGCGGACGACCGAAAACAGTTTCAATAGTCTACCGCAAAAGTCTACCGCGCGTCCGCAATTATGTCGCATGAAAAGAAGCATGCGGAGCGATATTCCTTGTATTCAAAACTTTTTCAGAGTCAAAAGAAAAGCCCGGACGTTGCATAATAAGTCAATGATTTTTTTAACAACAAACCTGAAAATCGGATTGATTTGAACTATCGTAGTCAGAATTCGCAGATTTATGGGAAATTTTTACGAAAAATCATTAATATCTATTATTGAAGCTCCCTTCTCATAAACAGGCGTCCTACCATCGACAATCACAAATTTTGTCTATGTTGAGCAGGACTCCTGTTGATGAGAAGGGAATTTTCCAAGCCATTATGTTCGTTTCCGGCTTTGCCGGATTAGTCCAAGACGATTAGTTAATCAGCCCTACTAAAGATCAGTTTGTTCGCGCGATTAAAGACAGCGCTTCAATGGAAGGAGCGAAAAAGTAATCTCCTCCGGTCATCGTAACAAAGTGACTGATCGAGGGACGCCACATGCTGTTTTCAGATATGGGAATTCCGAATGAGGCGCTCTTTGTCTGGGCGATAATCGGGTCTTCACCATCAGGCTTATTTGTTTGTCCATTCGTGTACATGGTGTCTCCGCTCTCATCCAAAACCGCCTTTGCTTCCGGACATGGGAAATCTGCTTCGTTTATCCACTGCTTCTGGACAAACTCGAACTGTTGCACCAAGTCGGACTGGTAACAAAGGAACAGCAATCCTCGATCGTTGGGGAAACTTACGTTCGGTTCGCCGTGCTGTTGTGCGCCAAGAGAATTACCAAATGGTATTCCGCGGCGTAATATGCGGTGCGTTTGAGTTCGGCTTTCAGTGTCCGTTCCGCTTTCTTCCGTTCCCTTCTGATCTCGCGGGTAGGCTTTGCGAATGTGCGCGCCTCTCGGCACATTTAATCCGAGCTTATCGTAGCCGAACTCAAAGAAATTATTTTTATTGTCGTCATTGGCGAGCGTCGGATCGAGAACTCCAGGGTCTTCCACAGAGGGTATGTAGGGCGTTTCAGGCTCTTTCAAGCGCTCTAATGGACATCCGCTAGCATAACGACCTACTATTTTCGCTCCCATCAAAGCGGTAGCATCCGTGCTCGTTGGGAGGTTCAGTTCCTGTGCCAATGTTGGAGCAAGGTGTTTTACGGCATCCCGAAAACCCTTCACATCTTGACGAAGACGTCGGAAAACCAGATAGGAACCATCGCGTGTCCATTCCGGTCCGCTCTCGCTGATATCTCCCGGCTGAGGATTAGGTCCGTCATGACCTTCCATTCGGGTTGGAATCTGCCTGGGATAGCCCAGCACGAACTCGCCAGGGTGAAGAAGGTCCTGCCCTCGATTGCCATGGTCTTTGTCGTTAGGATCCGACGAAACGTCGATGCCGCGTATGCCGGGCTGTGAAATGCCGTCTTTGAACCCGAAGTGCTCATGACCCGCCTGGGGCGTATGTCCCTGTGCATCTCGTATATCCAACCGAGTTCGCCCTCGTTGCGTGTGGAGGAGTTTGACAGTCCCGTTGAAACCGAAATTCCGGATGTAGCCTGCGACAGTGGAATTGGGCTTGTGCGGATCACGGGTCGGATCAACTTCATCCTCCAGATCTGAAGCGACAATGAGGACGGCGTGGATGTCTTTCGAACCAAGTTTTGACTTATCTCCAACCCAACGCGATGGATCGCTGTTTCCGATGTCTCCCAGAGATACGGCATTCGCTGCCATGCCATTTTTGTAAACATCAGGGAAAGTATCTATCCCTTCCGCTTCCAACGCATGAAGTCCGGCAAATGTGAAAGCGATGTTTGTCCAAGTAGCTTGAACTAAACCCTCTTGTCCGTGGCGAGCCTTGAGCGTTTTAAAAATATTGTTAAAGTTTATGACGTCATTGCTGCTCGCTATATTTTTCGACATGTTGCTGAGCCATGCGCGCCCTTTGATAGGATCAGTAAATTGCAAGAAAAGCAGAGTTTGGAAATCCTTGTTGAAGCCGCCAAAAATGTTGCCCTGAATGCTCTCAAAGTTAATGTGGATTTCTTCG
>JAYVOT010000644.1:0-5490 GCA_043757795.1 Chthonomonadaceae bacterium
AACCTGAATTTCCCTACCCCTGGATAGAAGGCAAGAGTCATGTTTGCTTATCAGGGGGAAAATATCGAGTCTATCTTGACCGAAACGCCGCTTTGGAGCTTCTGTTTAGCCTTTATTGGTTTGCAAGTGAACAACCGCTTGGAGAGGAGATCGACATCCCATCCAACTACGATTTCGGAAGGCAGTTTGGCGGGAGGAAGATAAGCTTATGCGAACTCAACCTCATGCCCTCCCACGTGCACAAGAAAATTGGCAAAAATATCCTGAAGAGCCCTCAAGCCATAAGGAGCAAGCCGCATGGCGTATATACGCAGGAACATGAACGACTCGACTATTTCGTTTCAGTGGAAGAGGTCATTGAGGCGTATGAGGCATTGTCGGAGTTGTTATTGAATTTGAGTGGAGCAACGAACCTGTTCGGAACTCTGTTTTTCCAACTTGTTGATTTGTAAGCGAGCTTTGTAAGAGCATTATAACGGGGGACGGAAACGCACAGGAATTCCAGATGGGCAATTTGAACTGGAAACTCACAGGTGTCGCAAGGATAATATCATGCTTATACCCACCGCAACTTCGCTTCGACCTTCGGCAGTATCCTTACACTCGTCGGGCAACTATTTTCTGAGTGATGTAAAACTTGACATTACTAGCTGGGATACGGCGATTTTCCATGCGAGGCTTCATGGACCTGTCGGTTCGAAGGTCTGGGTCCGCGCCTGGTTGTCGAACGAGATTGAAGGAACATTGGCAGAGGCTGCATCCGATTGCCTCGAAGCCGGCGCTTTGACGACACTGACATTGAAACTCAAAGATGCCCGCATCCCGAAAATCGCGTGCATTCGCATAGAGTCAGCGCCTCTTGCAACGGAGCAAGTCGTGATTATGACGCTTCCTGACAAAGCATGAATGATTCCGACTCCCGACAGAATGCTCTTACAAACATGAAGGGACAACTGGCTGTGACAGCGCACGCGCTGAATTCACTGCGTTTTCCGCGCCAAGCCAGAGAAGTTTATCGAGCTTTCCTGGAACCCGAACCCATAAAAACGGCTTCCTCCAAACAAACTCACGGACAAGACTTCTCCAATGGACGCGAATGCAGGGCGCGTCGGAGTTATTCCCGCCTAAGATTGCTATCCTGGCTGGCAAGAGTGGCTCGGACTACCGGAAAAAATTATTGATGACGAAATTTAAGGAATGATGGCGATTTTCAGTTCGTTTTTCATTTTATTTTCATTTCTCCTGGCTATAATGATGAAGAAGTTTGTTCCAACATGAGACTGGAATTTGAAAAGCGCCAGGATGCAACGCCTGGCAAGCTGACGCAAGGAAAACAATTCAATGAAAAAACTACTGATGATTGGCTCGATTCTGGGAGCGGCATTGCTCGCAGGGTGCGGCGGCGGCACGACCGGCACCGCTTTAACCGGAGCTGGAAGAGCCTCCATTTTATTGACGGACAGCCCGCGCGAAGACTACGCTCACATCTGGGCGACGATCTATCACGTCGAAATTTTGACGCAAACCGGCGCGCCAGTCACGCTCTTCGATGACGCCGCCGGAAAACTGATCGATTTGAGAACGCTCTTTGACGCCGCCGGTCAGCGCTTTTCCTTCCTGGGAAGTTCCGCGCTTCCTGCAGGAACCTACACTGGGATCAACGTCTCAGTCGGCACAACGATGCAACTCTTCAAAAACGGCACTGCAAGCGGAGACCCGATTCCCGTTTCTAGTACGCTTGCAAAAGATGCAAGTGGTCATCCCGTTGCCGCCCTCACCTTCAAATCCCCGAAAACGGTCAACGCAAGCTCGACGACCAACCTTGTAATCGACTTCAAATTGGCGAAATTCGTAGTGAGCGCAAGCGGAGTTCTGCCTGTTGTTGAAGAAGGAACGGAAACCGGCATCACAGACCTGCATCAGCACAATCAGGACGGTTATCACGGCGTAGTGAGCGCATTGACCGGGACTGCGCCAGTCCTGAGTTTCACGCTGACCACTCGGAGCGGGACAACTATTAATGCGGTTACAAGCGCCGCCACTTCCCTCTTCGGAATCGGAACTCTCGTAAACGGCGGCAATGTAGAAGTAGAGGGCGCGCTTGACGCCGCTACCAACAACCTCGTTGCGACCCAACTGGAAGTTCAACCGCCGCAAGCCGCAAGAGGGCCTCACGCCGAAGGCGCCGCAACCGCTCTCGACGCCGCCGCAGGAACCTTCACCCTTGCAGTCGGCAGAGCGGAAGGCTTGATTCCTGCCAAAACGACCGTTTCAGTCGTCACAACTGCCGCCACCCTCTACTATGGAGACAACGGCGCGACTCAAACGAAGGCGGAGTTCTTCGCCGCCCTCGCTGCGACCCCCGTTGCGCGAGTAGCCGGTACCTTCGACGCCGCATCGAACACCTTCACAGCGACTAGGCTCAAAGTGGACAATCATGCGAAGGACGGCGGCCCCGAGCACGGCGATCACCCCTTCAGAGACGGCACGAATAGGGACAACTGGGATCACGGCCACTTTCATCACTAACCTTTTGCAAGCGCAATTCCGCTTCCGCCCTCTCCTCTTCGCGAGGAGAGGGCTTTTTTTGCGGTCTTTTAATAGGCTTAAACCCTCCAAAAATGAGATATAATCTGAATAGTTGAGTTTAAATGAGGCGGGCGCTTTCGGTAAATTCACACGGCGGCGCTTTTGAGCCCCGGAAATAAATTCATGGACTTAGTTAGTAGCGTTCCGCCGTCTGTGCATCGCGCAGGATGCAAGCGCCCGAAGCGACCTCGCCATCCGTGCCGGGCGCTTTCAACGCCCGACCTTTCGTCCTACGTACCCGGCTCCAAATCAGAGTGAAATGACTTACACGACGCGCCCTGCGCCCCAAACAACTTCATCCGATCCCGACGTTCCCGCGCCCGGTCTCGATAGCGTGACCGGCGTCCTCGAACGCATTACTTATCACAACGAAGAGAACGGCTACACCGTCGCAAGGTTGGCAGTGGAGGGCGAGCGCGACCTCGTCACCATCGTCGGGAGCTTCTCGAACCCAATCGTCGGGGAGATGTTGGTTTGCGAGGGGCGTTGGTCGGCGCACCGGGAGTATGGGCGGCAACTGACGGTGGAGCGCTACTCCACAAGCAGACCCGCGACCGCCTTCGCTATCGAAAAATATCTCGGCAGCGGACTAATCAAAGGTGTCGGGCCAGTGATGGCGAAGCGAATGACCGATTTTTTCGGGGTCGATACGCTGGACGTAATCGAACACGAGCCGGAAAAACTGAAGCGCGTGGAAGGCATCGGCGACAAGCGGATTCGCATGATTCAGAAGGCGTGGAACGAGCAGAGAGAGATTCGGAACGTGATGATCTTTCTTCAGGGCAAGGGAGTCTCCGCCACTTATGCCGTCAAAATCTACAAGACGTATGGAGACAAGTCCATCGTGACTGTGGAGGCGAACCCCTATCGACTGGCGCAAGACATCTGGGGCATCGGCTTCAAAACGGCGGACAAGATCGCGCAACAGCTCGGAATCGAACTCGACAGCCCGCGTCGATTGGAGGCGGGACTCCTGCACACGCTTTCGGAAGCTACTGATTTCGGGCATCTGTACTTGCCGGAACCCAAGCTCCTGAACAGCGCCTCGGAGATTTTGACGGTTCCCGTGGATCGAATTCTGCCGATTTTGGAAGTAATGATTTCTGACAACGCCGTGTTCGGGGAAGACTTGCCGGACATGGAGATGTTCGGCAGACCCATGCGCGCCTGTTATCATCCCGCGCTCTACTACACGGAAGTCGGGTTGGCAAAGCAGATTCGGAAGCGCATCGCGAACAAAAGAGAGACCCCGGTAAACCGCGAGAAGTTGCAAGAGTGGTTGGCAAAGCAGGAGAAGAAGACAGGAATAGAACTCTCCGACGAACAGAAGGAGGCGGTGGCGCTCGCGCTTGAACATCATTTTCTCGTGCTGACAGGGGG
The DNA here is from genome assembly GCA_043757795.1 of Chthonomonadaceae bacterium. Taxonomy (GTDB): domain Bacteria; phylum Armatimonadota; class Chthonomonadetes; order Chthonomonadales; family Chthonomonadaceae; genus JAYVOT01. Next base: position 3,970 of record JAYVOT010000644.1, read on the forward strand.
ACCCGGAACCGGAAAAACGACGGTCACGAACATGATAGCGCGCGCTTTCGACGCACGGAAAAAACGGCTTTTGCTCGCCTCTCCCACAGGGCGCGCCGCTAAACGACTCTCTGAAGTGACGAGTCGCGAGGCGCAAACGGTGCATCGCCTGCTCAAATTCGACCCTCAGACTCGCGCCTTTCAGCACAACGACGAGAACCCGCTCGAGTGCGACGTTCTGATCGCGGACGAAGTCTCGATGCTTGACGCCGTCCTTGCGAACAGCCTCCTAAAAGCCATCCCGGAGGAAGCGCAGATCGTTTTCGTCGGGGACAGCGACCAACTTCCTTCCGTCGGGGCGGGCAACGTTCTTGGCGATCTGCTCGCTTCAGAGGTCGTTCCTTCCATACGTTTGACGCAAGTTTTCCGGCAGGCGCAGGAGAGCGTCATCATCACGAACGCGCACAAAATCAGAGAGGGGAAGTCTCCCGCCCTTATCTCTCCAAAGAACCGCGACGGCAAAGATTGCCTCTTCGTCGAGATAGAGGACGAGGCGGATGAAGAGGGAAATCGTGTGAGTTCGGCGATGACGGGGGCGTTGAAAGTGGTGTCGCTTGTCCGCAAAACGTTGCCGGCGCTCGGCTACAAAGGAGACGACGTGCAGGTTCTCTCCGCGATGCACAAGGGGACGTTGGGGGTCGGCTATCTGAACGAACTGTTGCAGGAGGCGCTGAACCCGATGGATGCAGGGGGGACGCGAACGGAGTTTATACGCGGATCTCGGCGATTTCGAATCGGGGATCGCGTCCTTCAGATCGTGAACAACTACGACAAAAACGTTTTCAATGGAGACGTCGGAACGATCACGGACATCAACCCGCAAGAGCAGCTTTTTATGCTGCGGTTCGGAGAGACGACGGTGGAGTACGACTACTCGGAGTACGACGAGCTTCAACTCGCCTACGCCCTCTCGATCCATAAGTCGCAGGGCAGCGAATACAAAGCCGTCGTCCTCGTGATGCATTCCAGTCAATACATGATGCTTCAGCGCAACTTGCTCTACACCGGCATCACGCGCGCCCGAAAGCTCTGCCTGCTCGTGGGAGACCGCCGCGCTATTCAACGCGCCGTCAAAAACGACAAAACGACTAAGCGTTATACGCGACTTCAAGAGCGGCTGAAACCCGACCTCTAAGCCGGAATGAGTTTGATACGAGGTATGGACTAAGGCAGTCTTCCGAAATTTTCGAACAGTTCTGCACAAGTCCGGAAGATCTGTAAGCCTGACGCCTTCATATAGCCAAGCTATTTCAGTACCCGACACTGCCGGGTACTGAAATAGCCCGGCAGTAAAAAGCGAGCGCCTTCCAAACTCGAGACTGCCATAGGCGGCGGAAATCTCTCGATCGAACGAAATCTCGCTACGACGCAAATGTTGGAATCTCGACTGATGAAACCTGTCTCCGTATCGAAAAAACCTCGCAATGAGCGCTCAACTCGAATTTCAATCGAATAGGCTCCGGAAGTTGCACGGCATTCGCC
>JAYVOT010000645.1:0-5479 GCA_043757795.1 Chthonomonadaceae bacterium
AATTTTAACTCTGGTTTTCGCGCCAATGGGGCGATTGCCGTTCTCGAAATCGACCAGATAGCCGTCAGACCACCCAATATGCTTATTCGGCTCTTTTAGCATGGATTTCGAAATCACGCACTCCACCACTTGCGCTCGCCTGAACTGCTGACGCGCCTTCTCGAAGTCAGAGACCTCGCCCGGTTCAATGCTGAATTTTTCCAGATGGAAATCCTCATTGGCTCGCACATAAAGCGCTTTTTGAAGCTGTCTCTCCAAATCCGAAATCGCTTCGCCCTCCGCCCCAATCAGCAACTCCGCAACTTCCGGATGGCAAACGACCATGAAAGCGTCTCGCTTCAGATGCTTCGGATCGTTGACGAATCTACGAAGTTCGCGCTCAAGATTGATACTGATGCTCTCGGAAGAAGGCAGGTGTCCTCTCCCCTTGCAATAGGCGCACTCCTCCGTCATAAAACCGGTGAGCGTCTCGCCAGTGCGTTTGCGCGTCATCTCCACCAGGCCGAGAGGGCTGATGTTTGAAATTTTCGTACGAGAACGGTCTTTCTTCAGCGCCAGTTCCAGAGTTTTGATGACTGCCTGTTTGTCGCGAGGGTTATTCATATCGATGAAGTCGATCACGATAATCCCGCCGATGTCTCGCAGGCGCATTTGTCTTGCGATTTCGTTTGCGGCGTCGACGTTCGTCTTTGCGATCGTCTCGTTCAAACTGCTGCCGCCAGTGAATTTGCTGGTGTTGACGTCGATGACGGTCAAGGCTTCCGTCTCGTCGATCACAAGAGAACCGCCGGACTTCAGGAAGACTTTTCTCTTCGTCAGCCGGTCCAGTTCGCTCTCCAGGTTATACTCGTCGAAGATAGGTTTCGCTCCGTCGTAGAGATGGATTCTCCCTTTGAGTTTCGGAGAGATGCGATCAAGCAGTTCGTTCGCCTTCTCGTACTCTGCCGGATCGTCGATCACGAGTTTACTCACGTCCGAACCGAACACGTCGCGAATCGTTTTGTAGAGCAGAGTCAAGTCTTGCTGAACGAGATAAGGCGCGGAGACTCGCTTGTTGGTCTCCTGAATCTGCCTCCAGGTTTGGATCAGAAAATCCATGTCCTGTTTCAGTTCGATTTCAGTTTTCTCTTCCGCTTCCGTTCGGATTATCAGTCCGAACCCGGAGACTCTAATTTTGTCTCCGATTTTTTTCAGTCGATCTCGCTCTTTCGAGTCTTCGATCTTTCGAGAGACGCCGAGGTTGTCCGCCTCCGGCATGAGCACCAGGTAACGTCCCGGAAGCGAGATTCGGGTTGAAACTCTCGCGCCTTTCGTCGATCTAGGTCCTTTGATGACCTGAACCAGCTTCTCCATTCCGATTTTCAGCACGTCTTTGATGCGCTGTTGTCTCAGGGCGGAGCGTCGGTAACCAGGCTTTGCTCGTCGTGCAGAGGCGGTCGTCCCCCCGTCTTCAGTGAAATCGCTCTCCTCTTCAGCATCTTCTTCGTCTTCATCGTCATCGAACTCCAATCCCATCGCTGAGATTAGATCGGTCGATTCGGAACCGATTCCATTCACGCTTTTCTCGAATTCGGAAATTGGGTCGGATTTGATCGAAGAAGCGAGGGCTTCAGTCGGTCTTCGTGAATCTTGATTTCTTCGAGGATCCGGTCTGCGTCCGGATTCTCCGGTGTCCGCGCCGTCGTCGCCTGTGGGCAAGACGTCTCCAACATAAAGAAAAGCGTTTCGTTCCAATCCGATGTCTACAAAGGCGGCGTCCATGCCTTGAAGGACGTTCGCAACGCGACATTTGTAGATTCCGCCGACTACTCGCTCGGCTCGTTCAATGTGAAGCTCGACGAGCTTGCCTTCTTCCATCACGGCGATGCGCGTTTCACGCTCGCCGACGTTGACAACAATTTCTTTTGCCATAATTCAGTCACCTCCTTTCATAAAATAGGCGACTGCTCTACTTACCCTGAACCCCTCATAAGATGAGAAGTTTATATTCCCGTGCTTCAATTTCGATTTGGGGGAATTATTCTCTTGACCTCCTCTTTAAAATAGGAGGAAAACTTTTATCCGGTCAATCTCACATAAGCGAGAGCATCGAATCCCTCTTTGAAATGAGGGGTCAGGGGAGTTCGCAGTCACAAAAAACAGTCATTTGCATTTCCATGCATCGCCCGCGCTCAGTCATTTACTGAAAGGAGCAGGGGCGTTGAGGATAAAATTCTTTCGATTAGTCTCACCCGGTGAGTGCGTCTTGCCGTGAGTCCCGGCAGGAACCCCGCAAGCGTCTGTATCACTTCGGTCGGTTTGGCATTTCCGCTCTCTCCGAGCGCGACGACAGTTTCAAACATCGCTCGATTCGACGTTCTGCAATCGGGCGATAAGGCGAGACTGTGGATATAGGGACGTATATCCAATGTTTTAGTGCGACCTTGCCTTTCACGAACCAACGTGATTTCCGACAGGGCAAGGAGTTTGTCTATTGCCGCCTGTGCCTCTTCGTCCGTCATTTCGGCTGAACACCCGCAAATTACCGTATATACTGCGCGGTCGTAGGCGTTTAAAAGGTCTTTCGAATTTGCATCAGGAACCAATTCGCATGTATGAATGCGAATGCCCGGAGGCAAAGCCTCATCCAATCTACTGATTATCTCGTCAGGAGGAAGAGGCTCCGTCAATTCCAACATCGCCGGTTCGAACGCTCCGGTGACTCCGGTGCTGAGCGCGTTTGCAAAAGAGAGGCGTTCACGTGGGTTAAAGCCGGAAGAGAAGGCGATGGGGAGTTGCGCACGGCGAATCGCGCGTTCAAAGGTGCGAAGTATGTCGAGGTGTCCCAACCAGCGGACGGCTTCGGTCTTCTCGAAAGTGTATAGGTATTTCGGCATCTAGCGGAAAAGGGGCTACGATAGGACAAGGGGAACGGCGGGCTTCAAGTTCGGAACACTCCCCGTTCGCGAGTTGGTGCGCTACGCCCTTTCGTCATTCTATGAAGCTCCGGTTCAGAAAAAACACGGTGGGCAAAATAAAACGACGCGTCGGACGCAACGCAACGATTCGGAAACTCAGGAACTAACCTTTTTTGGCGGGAGCTTTGTCTTTCGCTGCGGCTTTCTCAGCGGCGGCGAGTTTCGCTTTCGCATCCATTTTCGCGAACGTAGGAGGGCACGCGCCGCAACAGAAGTGGACGTTGTATTTGCCAACGGCGGTTCCTTTTGCAGCTTTGTCCGTGACTTTGTCGCCATTGACAGGGCAGGTCCAGACATCAAGCAGAGCGACTTTTTTTACGCCGGGTTTGGCGGTCGGCTTTTTCGTTTTAGGTGGTCCGGCGAGGACGGCGACGCTGCTCACGAGCGAAAGGGCTGTGAGTAGAACGGTGAATTTCTTCATTGTAGTAATGTCTCCTTCGCCCTATTCTTTAAAATGGGCGATCAATAAAATGTATTGTCCCGCTATCCGGTTCAATCCGGAATTCAGGCGATAATTGTAGGCGCTTGCGCCGCAGTCGGCAACAATTTCCTCACTCAAAAGTCTATCCGTACTCAAAAAATGGGAAAGAAGCGTTTCTCTACTCATTCATTGTACCGGAAACGGAAGAAGATAAGCAAGCGATTAATTTAGAAAAATCAGTCGTCGCCCCCAATCAACTCTCTAAAGTTGGATTTGCGACGGCGCTAGACTGTCAGGATTTCTTCATTGAGGTCGTTTTTGTCGCCTTAGCCGATTTAATTTCATGCATTTTCATGCTGCAACATGTCATGCCTTTTTTCTTAGCCGCCGCTTCGGTGGTGGGGACTTTGCAGTGGTCGCAGAGATACATCTTGCCGGCTGTCGCGACTTTGACAGCTTTGACTGTCTTGGTTTTTGTTGTCTTTGCGGCGGTCTGAGCGAAAGCAGGGACAGCGACAAGGCTTGCGACGACAGTGAGAAGAGCGAATGTTCCGATGATTTTGTTCAATTGAATGAGTTCCTTTGTTTTAGTTTGGGTAAATTTGCGTGCCGCCTGTTTCAGACGGACGCTTTCACGATGATGGAGATTGTAGGCCTCTCACAATCTATCAATACGAGAATCTTATCGCAAAGTTCCATGAGTGTCGAAAGAGGAGTTTTGAATGAGCCTTTAAAGCGTCACGCCGTCTGCTTCGGAGTCAGTTTCGATCGAACCCAGGGGAGCCCATATCGATCGTAGAGCACGGCGAGGATGACGACTGCCCCGATGACTGCTCTCTCATAGTCCGAGCCGAGTCCGTTCAGGTTGCAACCGTTGCTGATTGTGAACATCAGAAACGCGCCGATGATCGTGCCGGGGATGCCTCCCTGTCCGCCGAACAAGGAAGTCCCGCCGATCACAGTCGCCGCCACGGCATAGAGTTCGTAGCTAAGCCCTGCGTTGTACTCGGCGATGCTCACGCGAGAGATCGAGACGACCCCCGCTACGCCCGCAAGGAGTCCGGAGAGGGCGAAGACGGAAGTCGTGGACCATGTGAGAGAGACGCCTGAGAGCCGGGAAGCCTCCTGATTTCCCCCCATCGCATAGAGGCGACGCCCCCAGAGCGTTTTAGTGAGGGCGAAATAGACCAGTATGGCCACCGCGATCATGGTCAAGACAGCATAGGGAAGGCCGTCTCGCGTCGCGCTGCCGAATAGTTCTCCCCGCCCGAACACGTCGAAACCCGGCGCGAATCCGCTGACGTTTTGGGAGTTCGCCACGATGCTGCCTCCGCCGTATGCCAGCCCCATCATTCCTAGAGTGACGATGAAAGACGGAATTTTTCCGAAAGCCGTCAAAAGACCGTTTATCATTCCAACGCTGAGGCCGCACAGCAATGAGATGACAACCGCCCCCCACATATTTCCGCCCAGCTTCGGAAGGAGTCCTTTGAAAACAAAAGTCATTATCCCTTCGATGACGAGAAACCCGACTGTCGCCGCGAGTCGTTTCACGGTCTCAGTCCGGTTTGCATTCGCTCGGTTCAGGAGGAGAGCGACTCCGTATGCGAAGGGGAGGGCGACCAGCATCGAGAGCCAGAGCGGGAGCGGAGCGACGGAAGGGTCTTGCGCCGCCTTCATCGCTTGCGCCGCCGCAACCCCCGAAAACGCCATCATCGCCCCGACTGAAAGGTCGATATTGCCGGAGATGATGACAGCGGTCTGACCGCAAGCGAGAATCGCGACGACTGCCGCCTGTATCGCGATCTGCTTCAGGTTGTCGCGAGTGGCGAAATTGCGCGAGATCATCGAAAGAAAGAGAGAGAGAATCAGCAGAAAAGAGAGCGGAGCCAGCGTCCCGGAAAGTCTCGCAGTCAGCGTCGAAAAACGAATTTTTGGAGAGGCGCTTTTCCCCTCGTCGGCAGGCTGCAATGGACAGCTCCTTGTTATCTAACGAAATTTACAAAATATGAGAAATCATAGCAGACAGGCGGAAGTTTGTCAACTTTTGGAGCGATAGGATTTAGTAAATGCCCACAAATATACAATCGACGAGAATTGA
>JAYVOT010000646.1:0-5471 GCA_043757795.1 Chthonomonadaceae bacterium
AAGTCGTCTCTACGTCGCCGCTAGTGATCGAAATCAGCGACACTGTTTCGGTAGTTCTCAAACTCGCTCCCAATGCGAAGGTAACTCGCATTAGCCCGACGTCTTTCGCCAACTTGAAAGTAGGAGATAAGATTGTTGCTACCGGACGACCTGGCGGCAACGGTTCATTCATTGCAGACAGCATGGGTATCAATGTGACGATGCCGGGCGGCTTCGGTCAAGGTGGCCCCGGGGGTCCAGGTCAAGGAGGTTTTAACGGACGCGGACAGGGCGGTCCCGGAGGACCCGGCGGACGCGGTCCCGGAGGCGGAGGACCTGGCGGACGCGGTCAGGGCGGACCGAGAGGTCAAGGCGGCCCCGGCGGACCACCCCCGAATGGCGGACCTGGCGGACCTCCGCCGCCGGATGGCGGCAGATAAATAAAGAAGAGCGGGTCTGTCGGAAGTCGACAGACTCGCTTTTTTGCGATGGACAATTTCCACGCAACTGGAAACCTCGCAGTGAAGATCGCGCTTAAAAAGTCAATAAAGTTTTTAGGTTCGCGGCGCAACTTGTTAAATTTTCTTAATCCTTTTGCACTGCGCAAAATTTAACTGAACAAAAAATGCCCCTACCCTTCTTCTAAACATTCGCAACCGCTCCCTACTGAAGGACTTACTCAAGCCGCTTCGCTCATTGGATTCCAAGTCCGGACTTAATTACAACGACATTCGCACCTGAACACGCGAACCTCAAAAAGCGGACAGCCTGATGCCAAGAACAACCTGAGGAGAGTTGCCGCCTGGAAACAGGGTTTGGAGTTCAAAAGCGACGTTATCCGAAACGTTGGAGCCGAGGAAAAATTTGCCTCCGATGGTACCGCTGAACGGACCGTAAAAAGTTCCTAGCCCGCCCCCAACGTAAAACTTGCTTCGATTCGCGCCGCCGGGCGAGTATATCTGACACAAGTTGAAACTGAATACGGAGTCTCTTCTACTGCCGAAACTCGGACTTGTCAGCAAGGCTTGAGCTTCAAAATCGAAGCGAGTGACCCAACTTCTCCCAAGGCTAAAACGTGGAAACGTCACATCCAATCCGACCTGCGCGCTAAGATTCGGGGAAACCCCCAAACCAAGCCGAAATGCTGCGAATGGGGACTCAAATCGCTCTTTCTCACTTTTTGTGTGCGAAGATTCTTGTTTCTCATCATTTTTTTCCGACTGACCAAAAGCGGCTATCCCGCAGAACGATGTGAATATCCCAGCCGTCGCTATCCCGATCAAGGGATGAGATGATCCGTAAATATCGCGATTAAACAATACCAACCTGCTTTCTTATCTCAAAACAACTGGACTCAGAGTTTCTACTGACTTGTAGGCGGCAAGAGCGACTTCCGCTGCACGCAACCCGTCTTCGCCCGTGATCGGAACTTGCTTCTCTCCTAAAATCGCGCTTGCAAAGGCGCCTACCAGCCCGTCGTCGATATTGCCGCCCCAGTTTTGCCAACTCACGCTGTTTGAAATATCAGAATAAAGAACAAGGTTTTGCGAGAACATGTCCATCGTGAGAGTCCCTTTCTCGGTTATCAGGTCAATAGTGACATCTCCCCAGGTCGGGTAGGATTTTGGGCGAGACCAGGAGGCGTCGAGAGTTCCGAAAGCGCCTTTCACAAAACTCATGCTCAGAAAAGCCACGTCGTCGAACGCTTCATGGCTGATTCCGTTGCTGATCTCCGCATAGACTTCTTTCACTTCGTCTTGAAGAATCCAGCGCAATAAATCGGTGACATGCACCGTATGATCCATCATCGCTCCTCCGCCGGAGAGCGACTTGTCGATGAACCAACCGCCGGGATTGCGGCCGCGATTTGTCCCACGAAACGCTAGAATTTTCCCCGCGTCCCCGGAATCGACTACTGATTTCATTCGCTGAACCACAGGCGAATATCTGCAAGGAAAAGCGGTCATCAACTGCACTCCTGCAGTTTTGCAAACTGCGATCATCGCTTCGGCGTCCTCAATCGAAGTCGCGAGCGGCTTTTCGCAGAGAATATGTTTCCCGGCGTGCGCCGCCATCTCAGCGAGTTCCCGATGCTTGACGTTTTCGGAGGCGATCACGACCGCTTCCAAACCAGGATGCGCCAATAGCGCTTCATAGCTTTCAAACGCTCTGGTTTCGAACGTCTTCGCCATGTTGCCCGCTCGGTTCAGGTCGTGATCCGCTATCCCGACCAACTCCGTGTCCGGTCGCGAGACGATGCTATGCGCGTAACTATAAGCGTGCATATGCGCGAAAGACATCATCCCTATTTTAAGTTTGCGAAGTTGCATAAGATCATTTCTCCATAAAAAATAGCTTGCGCTGAAATTTAAGTTTCGAGATTCGCTTTGAATACTCCTGCTCGCATATTCCAAAATTGCCGCCCCAGTCCAATATGCAGTGGTTCAGTCATGATTTGAGCGGCAATATCTATTGACGTTTGCAAGTTTTGTTTGTAAAGAACTGGGAATTCAATAGAGGACTAAATTTTGAGCGCAGATTCGAACCGGCGCTGGAATTGCAATTGGGAATTGATATTGCGGAGAGCTTGGCGCGAAGAGAGCGCTTTCAGGTATTCTTAAGTCCGCTATAACGCGATCAAGTTGGTTGAGAGTTGCGCTATTCAAACTTTTCAAAGGCAATAGACTATCCATGAGAATTCTCCTTACGAACGATGACGGCATTCACGCCCCCGGGATCCTTACTCTCAAGCGAGCTTTGGACACGATAGGAGAAGTTTTCATGATTGCGCCTGAGAGAGCGCGAAGCGCCGCCGGACACGCGATCACGCTTCATAAGCCGCTCAGATGTACGAAAGTGAAAGTGACAGAGGACATCAACGGCTTTGCAGTAAGCGGAACGCCGACGGATTGCGTCAATATCGGAGTTGAGATCGTGATGGAAAACCGTTGCGACATGATCGTTTCAGGAATCAATCACGGGTCCAATTTAGGGTGGGATGTCACTTACAGCGGCACGGTCGCTGCCGCTTTGGAAGGCGCTACGCTCAATATCCCCTCTATTGCTATCTCGCTCGACTCGCATGAATCTGCACATACGCTCGATTTCACTCCCGCCGCCGAGTTCGCGGTGACGCTCGTAGAAAAAATAACCCGATTTGGGATCGCCCCTCACTCTCTTTTGAATGTAAACGTGCCGAATCTTCCCGCCAGAGAAATCAAAGGGGTTAAAATCGCTTTCCAAGGAGAACGGGAATATATCCAGCGAGTGGCTGTCAGCAAAGATCCCAACAACAGACCCTATTATTGGCAAGCTGGCAAAGTGAAACCCGGACTGCGCCCTGAAGGTTCGGACGTACATGCCGTCGAATCAGGTTGCATTTCAGTCACGCCGATTCATCTTGATATGACCAACTATGTCTTATTGGAAAAAATGTCTCTATGGGGGTTTTGACGTCTAAACTGAAATTGAAGGAAGCGTCCTCAATCCTGTAGAACTAGATAGGGAGCTTGAAGGATGCTTTTAATGAAAAACATGATCTTGAATGAAAGTGAAAATAAAATGTCAAATATTAAATCCCGATCAAAAGGGAGGGCGAGCGTCGCCCTGGCTCTCTTGCTTTTGCCCTGCTTGCAAGTTCCCATCAAAGCGGAAGATGTCTCAGGTTCAAAGTCCATTATCTCAGCTGAGTCCATTCGGAAGCATATCGACTATTTGGCTTCCGACGCGCTGAAAGGAAGGGGTAGCGGCGAACCCGGCAACGAAAAAGCGGCTCAGTTGGTTGCAAACGAATTCAAACGCGCCGGACTAAAACCTCTCGGAACTCGCGATGAGCGTAATTCTCTGGCGACTCCCGATGAAAGCGGTTACTTTCAGCCCTTCGACTTCATCGCAGGTCGCGCTTTTGGAAAAAGCAGTTCATTCGCTATTCTCCCCTTCCAAATGAAGAATGGCAAATCAATCGAAAGAAAGGTCCCCTCTCGCCTTAACCGGGATTTTGAGCCTTCAGGCATCTCCGCTGCAGGCAAAGCGGAGGGCGAAGTCGTTTTCGTAGGGTTCGGAATTCGCGCTCCGCAAGCAAATCATGACGACTACGCACAAATCGATGTCAAAGACAAGATCGTACTCTTGCTTGCAGGCAATCCGAAAGACGATCCGCACAGCCCTCTGACGGAATTTGCAGACATTCGACGCAAGGCGCTGACTGCGCGAGAACTCGGCGCAAAAGCGGTACTAGTAATTCTGCCGGACAAACCTGAAGCGGGAGGGTCCACGCATTTCGATCTATCCAACGCTTCCGATGCCGGACTTCCCGTATTGAGGATCTATCATTCGTTTGCGTCGGATTGGTTCGGCGATAAGACTTTGGAACTTCCTGGACTTTTGGAAATAGAAGCCCTTGCGAATGAAGACAAAAACGTCTCTCGCCCCATGAAATCGAACGTCGTTCTAAATGCCGATGTAAAAACTATCCGCAAAACGACTGCAAATGTGATCGGGATGATAGAGGGCAGCGATCCGGCTCTGAAAAACGAGTGTATCGTAATAGGCGCGCACCTCGATCACCTGGGCATGGGCGGATCCGGATCTCTGGCGAAATCGAGCGAACCGCAAATACATCATGGCGCAGACGACAACGCCTCCGGCACGGCGGGAGTGATGGAATTGGCACACTATTTCGGCAAAAACGGAACAGTGAAACCGAAACGCTCAATTGTTTTCATGTGTTTCAGCGGAGAAGAGTTAGGCCTATACGGATCTGATTGGTACGTGAAACATCCGATTTTGCCATTGGAAAACACGGTGGCTATGCTCAATATGGACATGATAGGAAGGTTGCGAGACAATAAACTGATCGTGATTGGAAGCGGGACCGCGAAAGAGTGGGACAGGATATTAACGGAGACGAATGCAATCGCAAAATTTACGATGGCAAAGAGTGAAGACGGTTTTGGCGCGAGCGATCAACAGTCGTTTTACACCAAAAACGTTCCTGTCCTGTTCTTCTTCACAGGGAGTCATGCGGACTATCATACTCCCACGGACACTTCAGACAAGATCGATTCAGCCGGCGAGTCCCGCGTGGTGCAACTTGTGGCGATGTGCGCTGAGAGGATTGCAGAGAGTCCGACAAAACCGACTTTCCAGGCGATAAAAGTCCCCTCTCCCGGAGGCAACCCGGGCTTCAGAGTCTACTTCGGTTCGATTCCGGACTATGCGGCGCAGGTGGAAGGGGTTCAACTCAACGGAGTTCGCGAAGGCAGTCCCGCCGATAAGGGCGGACTAAAAGCTGGAGACATCATCGTTAAATTCGGGGACAAAGTCGTTAAGAGCGTTTACGACTATACCTACGCCTTGCAAGACTACAAACCCGGTGATGTCGTGAAAGTCGTCATCAAACGCGGCTCTGAAACTCTGACTTTAACAGTGACGCTTGCGGCGCGAAGGGAGTAGGAGAAGGGATTAGAGGATAGAGGGTAATGTAAGAGAGG
>JAYVOT010000647.1:0-1502 GCA_043757795.1 Chthonomonadaceae bacterium
GCGATGAGGCGCACCGTTTTGCGAACACTTATCAGGCGCAGGTTCGCGGCAAAAAGGCGACTCATTCCACTCTTGAGGACATTCCGGGCATCGGGGCGAAACGAAGAAAAGCGTTGCAACTCTATTTCGGTTCGCTGAACAAAATAAAAGCCGCTTCGCATGCCGAAATAGCGGTCGTTCCCGGCATGAACCCTAAACTCGCTGAAACGGTTTATGACTTTCTCCACGACGCGGCAAAGGTTTGAGAAGCGTCAGGCGTTAACCCGAATTTAAAAATCAGGTTTCGCGGCGCTTTTGAGTTCCATGACCGAGGTTACGGTATTTGGCGGCGTCCTGCAGTCTGTGTTTCGCAAAGTATGCAAACGCGTTTTTGGCGCTCTTGCGTCCGCAGGACGCCCATTCATATGCAGGACACTTTCAGCTCACTACTCGCTCTCAGGTACGCTCCAACAAAGCAAAGTAGGATGTTCTTAAAAGTATGGCGCCGCCTGGATTTTGGCGATGAAATGAGACTGAATTGAAACAACTCGAAAAGGGCGAATCGCCCATAGATCGCATACGTTCTCTTTCTCTCGCGCTGCCGGAAGCCTATGAAGAGGCGTTTGGGGGGCACACGGCTCCTTCGTTTAGAATCAACAAAAAACTGTTTGCCATAACAAGCGAGGACGGAACGCGCCTGGAGTTGAAAGCGGCTCCCGGAGGGCAACAAGCGCTCATAGGTTCAAACCCCGAATGCTTTTATGTTCCCAAATACATCGGGCACGTAGGTTGGGTAGGAGTTCAGCTTGAGTACGTAACTGATTGGGAGGAGATCGCTGAAATCATTGAGGAAAGCTTCCGATTAATTGCGCCAAAACGTTGCATCAAAATTTTGGACAACGAGTCCTACTAGTTTTTAGGACGACAAAAACTTGACTCATTGCATCAGGTTTTAAGGTCCGGCCAAGCCAAATCTACAAAACAATTTCGCCGATGGCCCATTTGTAAAGGGCTTGCCCGATGAGACTATTTGCAACGGCGAGAATGAATTTCCTGTCCGGAGGGCATCCCGCCGAAAGCGCTACAGCGAAGGGGTTGCCCGTCGGGAGCGCTATCAACGATTCGACTCTCCCGCCCGTCGGGAGAGCTATCAACGATGCGACTCTCCCATCCATCAGGAGCACAGACGGCGGAACGCCACTAAGATCGGGGATTTATTCCTGGGATTCAAAATCGCCGCCAAAACCGGGAATTGATTCCTGAAACTCAAAAGCGAAGCCAGATGCAATTCGTGTTTTAGTCCCCGAATCTTTCGGGTAAATTCACAACGAGATAGTACATCTCAACGGTCTGAAGTAGCGTCAAATTTAAGAATGACGAACCGGACTAAAACCTTAATCTACATTTAACAGACGCGATTGCGAAAATGTGGTAATTTAAACGCAACAAGATTTTTCAGGAGGCTAACGATGAGACTGGCAAGACTTAGCACGGCAGTTGTAGTTACAGGCATAATCGCTTTT
>JAYVOT010000648.1:0-1501 GCA_043757795.1 Chthonomonadaceae bacterium
CCGACTCGCGCCTGTCTTTTCCCATAATATCTACAAACAGCTCTTTATCTAGGAACGTTAAACTTGACTGGTCAATATGACTTATGAGTCCGGGAATGAACAGCTGAATAAAATCGAAAAGATAGGTGTTCAATAATCGTTTGAACAACGCATCGTGATCTATACTTTGCGTTTTCGTTGTCCCTGACATAATTGAATATCACCTTAATGAGGATTGAACAGTTAGATCTCGTTATGCCGTCATTCGTACATAAAACAATCGAAAGTCGTCCCTTAGAATTTAATGAAAGGTTTACTTCAACCCCATGGCTTCGTTGACAAGCTTGATCGTTTCCGCCGCAACGACCCGCGCTTTGTCGGCGCCTTTTCGGAGTGTTCGTTCAAGCTCTCCGCGATCCGAAAGCGCCTCCTCGCGTCGCTTTCGCATTGGGGCGAGGGCTTCCGTAATAATCTCGGTAAGCTCTTTTTTGTTCTGCATGCAACCTCGCACGCCCATGACGTCTTCATCCCATGAGTGTTGAAAACCAGAAGGATCATAGACTTTTCTGAGTTGGCAGACGACGCAGTTCTCCGGAACTCCGGGGTCGCTTTTGCGCAGCTTGGTAGGAGTAGTGAAAGCTGTTTTCACCTTCTGTGCAATTTCGTCCGGCGTGTCCTTGATGTAAATTGAGTTGCCGTAGGATTTGCTCATCTTTCGCCCATCCAGCCCCGGAAGAGTCGCGGTTCCTTCATTTATGACTGTCTGAGGCTCCGGAAAAACTACTCCGTACAAATGGTTGAAGCGACGCGCCAGCTCCCTGCTGATCTCAAGGTGCGCCGCCTGATCTTTCCCGACCGGTACTGCGTGCGCACGATACATGAGAATGTCGGCTGTTTGAAGTACAGGATAGCCAAGCAATCCATAGGAGAGCGAGGCGTCTCCTTCACCCTTCTCCTCCATCTTTTCACGCTTCTCTTTGAACGTCGGAACCCGCTCCAGCCAACCGAGAGGAGTTATCATTGAGAGCAAGAGATGCAGTTCCGCATGTTCTTTAACATGGCTTTGCAGGAATACCGCACACTTTTCCGGGTCTATTCCCGCCGCGATGTAGTCCGCCGCAACTTGTCTTGATCCCTCTGCAATCGTACTTGGATCTTCATAAAGCGTCGTGAGTGAATGCCAATCCGCGACGAAGCAAAACATTTCGTACTGATCTTGAAGGCGAACCCAACTCATCAACGCGCCTTCCAAGTTTCCCAGATGAAGTGCGCCCGTTCCAGTGGGCTTCATTCCGCTCAATAGGCGTTTGCGACTCATAGTCAATGTTGACATCGTTTAATAGTTCCATCCAATACGGTTCAGCGAATTTCAGCCGTATTCGTATACTTTTTGTAACTACTCACCTCACCACCCTGCCCCATACGCGTTAACTTAAGCCGAAAGTTCGTTCTGGCGCGCCCCCGGCGCTCCACGCCGCCCCCGATTTCGGGGGGAAGAGAGCTTCTATTGGGAGTTTTTACC
>JAYVOT010000649.1:0-1499 GCA_043757795.1 Chthonomonadaceae bacterium
GCCGTTTCAAGTCCGGCCAAGGCTTGGCCAGCGAACTTTTCCCGATTTCCGAAGATAAACCCATATATTGCCAGTCGTTTAGGACACTTCCCCGACACAAATAGCGGAATAATTATTCCGCTGCAAGGATTCTATTTTCCTAAATGTAGATTGCCTATTCCGTTTCAAGGACCGTATTTTTAGTTAAGAGGATTGCCTTTTTTATTCTAAGGATTGCCCATTACTTTTCCAGGACCGGCTTTTTCGTCACGAGAACCGCCCAGTATATCACAAGGATTACCTTTTCCATTCAGAAGACTGCACCTTCCATTCCAAGGACCGCCATTTCCGTTGGCGGGTCGCTATTTTGAGTAGGCGGGTTTGCAAGCAGCCGAGTTCCCCTCCCTCCAACTCCAACGGAGTTGCGTCCCTCAGCCCAGCGGTTGCGAGTCAGACGAGCTACCCTGGGTGATGCGTAAAAACCGAGCCCAACTCTGAAGGAGTTGCGGCGGCGTGGAGGAGAATTGGATGCAACTCCTTCAGAGTTGAGGAATATGAGAACGGTGTCCCAGGGTAGGCGCTGCGCGCCAACCCTGGGCTAAGTGCTGGAATCCCGTTGGGATTCGAGGCTGGCGCACGGAGGAAACGGATTACCAACCTTGCAATTCTGATCCTCTCACAGCTTTGCGGGAAAGCTTTGCTCTGACCGCCATCTCCAGTTCCTGAATTTTAGACTTATTAAAATTCGGGCCTGTCACAACCGCTTCGAGCAATCGTTCCAAATTCACCGGCAACTGTCGGCTTTCTTCAGGCGTTTGCAGGAAGCCATCGGCATCTTTTGGCAAAGCCTCCATCGCAATTTCTGAGATTAGACGAATCTCCTTTTCGTTGGTGAAATTAGTTCCCTTCCGGCTGAAAGGTAAGAAGCTAATCGTTGTAGGAAGGGGAGTGTGCTCGTCGAGATAAGTTATTCGGGAAACTCTCGTCAACAAATCGGCGGAATGCTTTACCGATGCTTCGAGCCTAGAAGTCGTCGTTCGCAGACAGACACCGCGACCCTTATCCCCATATTTCTCCCACATGGACTTGTTCTCAAATACATCAGCATACCAGCAGTGGACATAGGCGGACTGACGATCAATTCGATTTGAAACAATAAGGTCTTCAGCGTTCTGAACCGCGCCTAATTGTTTAAACAAAGCTAAGTCAAAACTCGAAAGTTGATGCCTGTTGGCTTCGGGATACAGCCCTTCAAGCGGATCATCTTCGTAGGTATCGAGCCGTTTTATGCGCAGGCTTTCTGAGGTCAGGATCTGCATGAAGTATTCAAACTTCATGTAGTGCATCAAAGGTTCGCAGGGGTTTATCGAAATCGCATTTCCGATCAATTTGGATTCAGCAGGCGTCAACTCAATTGGGGGCAACGCAACCGTCCCCTCGCGATCAACGCGTTTCAACAGGTCGAGTATTCGTTGGTTCTTTTCTGGCACTTTAATTCTTTGCCCCCGCTAACTCCTCCA
>JAYVOT010000650.1:0-5453 GCA_043757795.1 Chthonomonadaceae bacterium
CATCAACACCAAAATTTGCACCGGGTTGACGGGACAGCTTATGGCGATCTGCCGGAGTTCACAGACCCTGAATACATCGCCAAAGTGGCGAAAATCAATCTGGCGGCTCTCGCTTCATTGGCTCTTGCCCCGGCTCCGCCGAAAGACGCTTTCATTTTGACGAAAAACCTGACGACGGACACGAATCTGGAGTGGACTGCCGTTGCGGAAGAAGGCGTTGCAGGCTATGAGGTCGTCTGGCGAGAAACAAGCGAAGCAGTCTGGACGCACAGTCGATTCGTGGGAAACGTGACTGCATACACGGTTGCAGGACTTTCAAAAGACAATTTTCTCTTTGGCATCAGGACGGTAGATCGAACCGGCGGAAAAAGCCCTGTCCGTTACCCGCGACCTTTGAGATAGCGAGGTTTGCGCGACAATGCCCCCGGCGCCCTACGCCGTCCCCATTTTGGAGGAAGTGCGCCGCGTTGAAAACTTATGGGGTCTGGCATCTCGCCCGTAAACGAGCGTCCTGTTTTGACGGAAAGACCAGCGAATGGTCCTGAGCCAATAACGATTTTGAGGGATTGATTGCGCAAGAGAGAGGGCGTAGCGAATAGCGAGGACTTACAATACCGCTTCCGCTCCTTCTGCCCGCAACACCGGAGAAGCAGGCATGGGGGGGATTGAGGGTTATCTTCCCAGTTCGTTTGAACGTATGCGAAAACATGGAGGGCGATATGGATAGGCTGTCACGAAGTAAGAGCATCGGAGCTGTATCAATTATGGCGGTCATTACTGGAGTGGTTGGTTTTTCCGTCTTCAAATCTCACGCGGGAACTCCGTCAAGAATCGCAATCACTTCTGCAAAGACGACCTCGGAACCTCCCAAAGCGGAAACGGAAGCGCGACCCGTCGCTACCGGGCTTCCGATGACTCAAAAGTCAGTTCCTGCAACCTCTTTACAAATGCCTGTCTCCGTAGCTCAAGAAGATCCCCCGGAAGAGTTCGTCGTGCATGTCGCAGGTGCGGTCAAGCGCCCGGGCGTGTATCATTTGCGCTCCAAAGCGCGGAACGATGACGCCGTGAAAGCGGCGGGAGGCGCAACTTCTACCGCCAATCTGGATGCGATCAATTTGGCGGCGAAAGTTGTAGACGGCGAGCAACTCTACATCCCTACGAAACAAGAACAACCTTCCGGAGGGGCGACGTCGGATACGCTTTCGCCTGCAGTAATAGTAAAGCCTCTTGCGTTGAAGACCGGCGCTCAACTCGGCTCCAAGACCGGAAAATCCTTCGCTAAAACGTCTAAAAAGGGAGTTTCGGGAGGAAAAGCGGCGAAACTGACAGACCCGAGTCAGGGCAAAGTCAATTTGAATACGGCAGGAATAGAAGAGTTGGAGCGGCTTCCGGGAATTGGCCCGGCAATGGCTGAGCGAGTGATTGAATGGAGAAAAGAGAACGGCGGCTTTAAGAACGCCGAAGACCTGATGCAGGTCTCCGGAATCGGCGAGAAAAAGTTCGCGAAAATGCAACCGTTCCTTCTTGTTTCGGGCAAATCCAAGTGAGGTTCCGAAGTACGAAAGAACGATGTCAAAGAGGAGATGTCAGTGAGAAAAAGCGATCCGCTCCCTCGTTTCGACCTGCCAGAAGCGATCGGGGTCGCAATGAGCGAAGAGGAGATGTCGCAAACGATTCAGGACGCTGTCACTCAGACGGCGACGATGTTGCATGCCTCAAAACTGCTCATTCTTACTTATTTGGCGGAGGGAGACCGACTTATTGGAGCGGCGTTGCACGGCCTTCCATCGCCTGATTTCCGAAGTTTCAACTTGCCTGTTGTCGAGTTTCCGCTCGCGGAAAAGGCGTTGAAGACAGGTTGCATTCAAGTGAACTCCGCATCGGAAACTTCCCTGCCGATACCGCTTCGATCCCTCTTCGAGGGAGAGATTTTCGCACTCCCGATCATGATTCGCGAACGAAGGCTTGCCCTTATCATCGGGCAATTGGAAGCTGGTAGATCTCCTCGGGATCTCGAATGGCAGGCAAGAGCCTGTGAGGTGGTTGACCGAGTAGCCCTTGTGATCGAACTAAAACGAGCCAGTTCCGCCTATCAGGACGAACTGCGAATACGCCAGGCAGCACACTCGATAATAACGGATATATTGGATGAGCGACCTCTTCAGGAGATCGCTCGAAGAATCGTAGAGATCGTATCGGCAAGACTCAAAGCGGAACGAATGGGACTCTATCTGATTACGGATGAACTGCGTTATGAGGCGCTGGCGCTCAAAAATATCTCGCAAGAGTATGGCGAAAGCGTCTCTAAAGTTCGTGCTGTCGGCACATACCTCACTCGCGCCCTCTCGATGAAGCTTCCCTATCACGCGACTGGAGTGCAGGAGAACCCGGACGCTTCACCGGAGATGCGAAAACTCTTTCATCAGGAAAATATCACCTCTCTCCTATTAGCCCCTTTGTTGTTGGGAACGGTTTTGAAGGGCGTTTTAGTCGTCTATCCCGACGCAGGGCGAGTTTTCTCTCCGGCTGAATTGACGATCTGTCGCAACTTTGCAGATCAGGCGACACTGGCTATTTCCATCACGCAACAGATGGAGATGAAGGGCGCAGCCGCGACGATCGAGGAGCGAAACCGCCTTGCCCGAGAAATTCACGACACGGTGGCGCAGTCCCTCACAGTGGTCTCGTTGCAGGTCGAAACAGCGGAGACAGCTCTCCTATCCGGCAACGTCGCCCTCGCTCTTGAGATGATCGCCGCAGCGCGCAGTCAGTCCAAAAAAGCCCTGCGCGAAACTCGCGGCGCGATTCATAATTTGGCTCCCGACAATCTAGAAAAAACGACGATCTCTGAAGCGATTGAAGAAGAAGCTCGAAAATTCGCTCTCGAAACCGGAGTCGAGACGCCTTTTATTTTGACAGGAGAAGAAAGAACGCTCTCACAGGAGTTGAGAAGGGCGTTGCTAAGGATCGCGCAGGAGGCTCTGAATAACGCCCGTCGTCATGCAAGTGCGAATAGAGTGCGAGTGGGACTTCAGTTCGGCGCAGAAAAGGTGAGCTTGCTCATTGAAGACGACGGCATCGGCTTCGATCCTGCCGCTCAGAGCGCACCGGATTCCGAGGGAGGATATGGACTCTTCGGCATGCATGAGCGAGCGCGACTTTTAAGTGGAGAGGCGCAGATAGAGAGCGTACCAGGATGGGGCACTCGCGTGAGAGCTTCGCTCCCTTACCAAACGCGCCGCGAAACTGAAAAAACTCTGAAGCTCTTCGATCCGCCGGACAAACCGCCGCTTTCGCCGCCTGCAGATCCTAAAGCTGTCACGGCGCACCCTTTCTCTCAAGCTGAGATACTAGAAGAAGGACATCCGCGCCGAATCCGAGTTTTGATTGCGGACGACCATGAAATCGTGAGAAAAGGAATACGGGATTCGCTGGAGGCGGAAGGCTCCATAGAGATCATCGGGGAGGCGGGAGACGGTTTAGAGGCGTTTGAGGCGGCGAAACGGCTTTTGCCGGATGCCGTGCTGATGGACCTGCAGATGCCGAAAGCGGATGGAATCGAGGGTTTGAAACTGATACATGCCGAACTGCCGCAGCTCCCCGTGGTCATACTCACGACGTTTCAAAACGAGAGCTCCATTGCGGAGGCTTTGCGATTAGGCGCGAAGGGCTACTTGTTGAAAAACGCCTCTCCCGTCGAGATCGCAGACTCGCTTCGCGCCGCTGTCCGGGGAGAGTTGCTTCTTTCTCAGAACGTTTCGGAGAGTCTCGCTGCGTTCGCCAATCAGTCCGGATCGAAAGGACTGGCTACCAACATCAACGAACGCGAACGAGAAGTTCTGCACCTGATCGCACAGGGAGCGCGAAACAAGGAAATCGCGGCGCAACTTTTCATCACTGTCAGCACGGTAGAAAAGCATATCTCCAGCCTTTTCCACAAGCTGGAAGCGACTAATCGGGCGGAGCTAGTACGCACTGCGATCTCTCGCGGCCTGATTTTTCCGAGTGCGAGCAAATGAGGATTGTTTGAACTGAGCGAAGACCTCCGACCTCTGAACTCGGACAAGCTTGAAAAAAGATTGACAGAGAATTGTTCAGATCTCTCTGAAATTGACTAAGAGGATTTCGACTTTCGACGCCATTTAAATTGCCAATGCATGCGAACCTCCCATAGGTCTTCCGATCAGGAAAGCAACGTCGTTTGCAGGCGTGATTCCAAGTGATCAAGACCCCGCCCTAAATTTCTTCCTGCAAATATGGCGGCTTCGAGCGCCGGTGCAAGTTCCCTTTGCTCACGATTCAAATTAGAAAGAGGAGAGACGTTTGGAAGCTAGCGCTATCCTCAAAAAGACCTTCGGGTACGACGCATTTCGACCGGGACAGCGAGATCTGATTGATCTTGTTTTGAGCGGAAAGGACACGCTCGGCGTCTTGCCGACCGGTGCAGGAAAGTCTCTTTGCTACCAACTGCCCTCGATGATGCTCCCGAAACCGACGCTTGTCATCTCTCCGCTAATCGCACTGATGAAAGATCAGCTAGAGGGACTTCCCCAAGAACTTCGCGCTCGCGCCTCGCTGATCAACTCCAGCCTTGACGCCGGAGAACTGCAAGAGGTGAAGCGAATGATCGCTTCCGGCGAGAAAACGCTTCTTTTCGCGGCTCCCGAACGCTTACGACAAAAATCGTTCCTCAATCTCCTCTCCTTAATCGGCATGTCGCTGATGGTGGTGGATGAAGCGCACTGCGTCAGCGCATGGGGGCATGATTTCCGCCCGGACTACCTCTTCATTCGCAAGTCGCTCGAAGCTCTTGCCGAGTTCGACATTCGCCCCACGCTTCTCGCTCTCACTGCCACCGCCACCCCGGAAATTCAGCTTGACATCTCTGAACAGTTGGGGCGACCTCTGCATGTCGTGCAAGGCGAACTCTTCCGCCCAAATCTCCAATTCGAAGTCAAACGTTGCACCAACGCAGACAATAAAACCGAAAAGCTCATCGCGCTTTGTAAAGAGTCAAATGGCGCGACGGTCGTCTACGCGAATGCGAAAGATCGTTGCGAACAGCTTGCTGCGACGTTGCGGCGCAAGGGTCTTTCAGCCGCCCACTATCACGCAGGAATGACCCGCGAGGATCGGAGCGACACTCAAGAAGCGTTTATGAAGGGCAGAACCCGCATCATCGTCGCGACGGTCGCTTTCGGAATGGGCATCGACAAAGCGGACGTGCGAATGGTAATTCATTTTACTTTGCCGCATTCTCTTGAATCCTACACTCAGGAGGCGGGGCGTGCCGGACGAGACGGCAACCTCTCGCGTTGCGTCCTGCTCTTCGCAGGAGGAGACAAGGTGAGCATGACTCGTTGGCTGAATCAGGAGGAGATGAAAATCGACACGATCCATCAGACGTATCTTGCCCTGAAAAAACAGTTGGGGGCGCGAGGCTCCGGCGATGT
>JAYVOT010000651.1:0-5453 GCA_043757795.1 Chthonomonadaceae bacterium
CTACAAAACTCCAGTACGGACGGTGCGAACGCTGCGGACGACAAACGTCCCGGTTCCATTAAAGTAATAAAACGCTCCTCCTCTGAAGCAACCGTTTCAGAAGGAGAAGGCGCGTCTAGCGAATCCAAAAAGATGATCGCATTCGGCGAAGAAAAAATGAATCAGGGACTCTATTCGGATGCTATCACCGCATTTCGCAAAGCGACCGAAGGAGCAAACGATGAGTTGGGTTACCTATATTCTCGACTTGGAAAGTGCTACGAGACGAAAGGCGACAACCGAAACGCGCTGAGTTGCTATGAAAAGGGAATTGACGAGTATTCCCGAATGTTGAAAGCTGGAATTCAGAAAGAGCGAGCGAAAGACGGTCTTCGCGTCTGCGAGAACGGAAAAAAAATATGCAGCATAGAATAGTTCGCATGGATTTCTGTGGAGAGCGTTCGTTTCAGAGGGCGCTCAAGTTTATGTTTCTTGCGCTCGTACTGCTCGTCGGAACCTCTCATTGGCTTGCGGCGACTGCGCAATCCGGCGACAAAGAGAATCTTCCCATCCTACTGCTTGTCATGGACGTTCCTGCCGGAACGAAATCGAAAGACGATTTGAACATCGCCGTCAAAGAGACGCTGAGAGACGCAATCAACAACTCAAAACAGTACAGCGTCCACTTATTTCTTCCTAACGAAAGTCTCATTAAACGCGCCCTTCGGGAACGTCAATTGTCTGCGGAAGATCTCATCGAACCGTTTAAACAGGACGGTCTTGAAAGAGTCGCCAAGGTGATTGGAGCCCAGTATGTGCTTGTTTTTCATTCGGATGCAGGCAAGACGACGGTCACTACCAAATTTCGGATGTTGGAGAATGCCAATCCGGATATTTGGACTTCAAAATTGGACAGTCTGGCGGAGACGCCATGGGTATTTGGAAAAAAACGTCTGAAGTCGGAGGACATCGCGCGAGTTGTGACCGATCAGATAACAGCGCAAATGGGAATTCCAACGCACCTCGGAGATAATCTTGCAGCCTTAACTTCGACCAAAACGGTGTATGACCCGGAAAAAGGCCGAAAGAAGCTTGCAAAGAAGGATGCGCCTCCTAAAACCTTAGTCCCTCCCGATAATAGCAAATCGGATTCGCTCTCTAACGGCAAGGAGCAGGTTCCGGACGGGACGGTTGTCGATCCGGACAAGTCGGCAAACCCGACTGAAGTTGCCGCCCGAGGAAACAGTAAGAGAATAAGCGCTGCCAAACAGCCGAAAAATGGAGCCAATTCCAAAAAAGCGATAAAAGAACCGCTCGTGACTCAGCCTGTGTCTGATTCGTCACAGACTCCTGAGGCGACAAACGATACGGGCAAGAATGACGCAAACGTTCAGCCCTCGGTCTTAAAGACGGATCGCCCCAACTATCTTGAACAAGGAATTCAGTTTCGCAAAGCGGGTGACCTGTCCAATGCAATCTCCTCTTTTCGTAAAGCGGTCAACGAGCGTCCTTACGACACGGACATTCGCCGTCAACTCGCTATCGCCTATCAAGAGAAAAAGTTGCCTGACTCCGCCCTCGCTGAAGCGACTCGCATTCTCCAACTTGATCCGAACAATCCCGCTCTCTACAGGCTTTACGGGGAGTTGTTGCTTCAACAAGGAGATTTCACCGGCGCGATTCAGGCTCTAAGAGAGTCCATCCGTCTTGCTCCGGCAGATATTGCGATACAAGTTTCGCTTGGGGATGCTTTGCTGAAAACGGGGAAGTTTTCCGAGGCGGTTTCAGTCTACGAAGCGTCCGTTAAGAGCGATCCGAAAAGTCCTTTGCCGCATAGAAGACTTGCACGGGCTTTTGCCGGTCGAGCGGAAAGCGAATTGACGCAGTATCAGGCAAGTTTGGAAGAGATTAAGGCAGCTAGGGAGCTGACGCCTGCAAAAGAGACTCAAACCTATCACGAAGATTATCTTGCGCTTCTGAAAATGTTGCAGAAGCGCATGGCTGGAATGCTAATTGAACTCTCCGAATTTTCCAGATCGAAAAACGCCGGAAAGAGCGGAGCGAATGAGTTGTTGCGAGAGACAAAAGACTTGAAAGAGAGAGCGGAAAAACTCTCCGACTTTCTGGAGAGTCTGCCCCCTGCATCGGGATTGGAAGCGTCGCAATTGCACCTTTCTCAATCTGACTCTTTTCTTATTCAGGCGATCAATTTTTTTCGCGAACTCTTGCAACAGGGCGATGATAGAGTGCGCTCCGCAATGATGAACGCTCAGATCGCTTCGCAACGTGAACTTGATACAGCCGGTAAAAAACTGGCGGCAGCAGAGAGCAAATTGTGAGGCGAGGGGAGTTCCATTGAAAGAACTATTTTTCAGAAATCCTATCCTCGTGAATGAGCTTCGGCAGAGCGCTTTTCGGCATCATACCCGCATCGCGTCCGTTTTCTGGTTTGTTTTAACCGCTCTGTTCGCCCTTCTCTCTTCAGCATCGTTCGCAAATGTTTTTTTGGTCTGGTTTCCTGTGTTCGTTCTGCCTCTGATCATTCCTGCAATCTCCTCCGGAGCCTTTGCTAAAGAATATGAGCAACAGACATGGCAGGATCTCTATTTGACTCGGCTGACGAATGCTCAGGTAGTATTCGGCAAGTTCACTGCCTACCTTCTACAGATTTTGCTGTTTCTGAGCGCCTTTGCTCCGATGTATTTCTTGATTAACCTTAGGAGTCATCGTGATCAAATGGGCGGTCTTCAAGGGAGTATGGTTCCCATCTCCGTTCAAATCGGTCTACTCATCTTAACTCTTTTGCTTATGTCAAAAATTCTGCTATCCGGAGTTTTTTACATTTTGCTCTCGATGGTCTGCTCGCGCTACAGTCAAAATCGAAGGACATCGCTTGTATGGTGTTACATCGCTCTTGGCATCTATGCATTATTCAGCTATTCCGTCTGGTCCGTGCTCAATCCCGGCTCATCGGGATCGGCGCTGATGCTTGCGAATCAAGTTTTCGGCGCTCAATCCGAGTTGATGTTGCCGGGGTACATGGATGGGATACACTTCGCTCTCTGCAGCATCGTCGGAGTGGGTTCCATTGTCTTGATCTGGGTGAGCATGGGAGAGCAGAGAGGCTACAAAGGCTCCGATCAGGGCGGAGGCATCTCCCGTTCATGGCAACCGATCGCAAAAAGGATAGAGCGAGGGTGATCATTAAGAGATGTTGAGTAAAACCTGCGTTTGGAATAGCGGCGACATTGGATTGAAGTCCAAGTCTGGAATTGAAAAATCCGTCTTCGGGGGCTGGTAGAGTTGCGTTATATTCCGAGTCCGCAAAGGCGGACTTCTTGACTTCAACGCCGGAATTCATTTCGACGTCATACGAATCCGCATCCAATAACTTTTCATTTCAAGCGTTGTAATTCCGCTCCTACAGGCAAACTAATACCTATGACAGACTCTCCTATTCAAAACCCTCCCGACAATCTGCCGGATTTCTCGTTCAAGGTTCATTCTAAATCACAGGAGTCAGGAGTTTCCGGCAGATGCGGTACTCTTGTCTTGCCGCATGCGACGGTGGAAACGCCGGTTTTCATGCCCGTCGGGACTCAGGCGACTGTCAAAGCGATGACGCCTGAGGAGTTGATTGAGATAGGTTTCGGTATAATTTTAGGAAACACATACCATCTGCATTTGCGCCCCGGCGAGGAATTGATCGCTCGCGCAGGCGGGCTTCACAAATATAGCGGATGGTCGCGCGCTATGCTCACCGACAGCGGCGGATTTCAAGTTTTCAGCCTCACCGGACTGCGACGCATCGGAGCGGACGGGGTGGAGTTTCAGTCGCATATCGACGGGTCAAAGCATCGTTTCGACGCTGAGACGGTCATGCGAATAGAACGAGACCTCGGAGCCGACATTATAATGGCTTTCGACGAATGCGCCCCCTATCCCTGCACGAAACCCTACGCGAGAGAGGCGATGGACAGGACTCATAGATGGGCGGAGCGTTGCATGACGGCTTATGACGCTTCCGGCAGACGCGCGACCGGAGGATGGGCGCAGGCGCTCTTCGGCATCGTACAAGGTAGCGTCTACCGAGAGATGCGCGAAGAGAGCGCAGAATTCCTGGTCGGTTTGGACTTTCCGGGCTATGCGGTCGGCGGACTCGCTGTCGGGGAGGAAGCCTCCGTCCGCAACGACATACTCGATTGGACCACGCCTCTGTTGCCCGCCGACAAACCTCGTTATCTCATGGGAGTCGGAACTCCTATTGACCTGCTCGATTCAGTTCAACGCGGAATAGATATGTTCGATTGCGTCCTGCCCACTCGGAACGCTCGTAATGCGCAGGTATTCACTTCTCAGGGAGTATTGAACCTGAGGAACGCGAAATTCAATGAAGATTTTACTCCGATAGACCCCTCTTGCGATTGCAGAGTTTGTAAGCGCCATACGCGCGCCTATCTCCGACATCTATTTCGAGCGAACGAAATTTTAGGTCCACGCCTGACGACGTATCACAACTTGTTTTTCTATCATCGCCTTATGAAAAACATCCGGGAATCGCTTCGAGAAGGGACTTTCGTGAGTTTCAGATCGCATTTTATGAAAGAGTATCGAAATAATGAGGCGGAAACGCCTGTCACGGACGGCAGAGTGGAAGAGTTGAAGTCCAAAAATGAAAGAGCCATCCAACTATGAGCGATACGACCATTGTTATTTCCCATGATCGAGTTCCCGTTCCCGCTTCAGAGCTAAATCCTGCGTTTCCGACCTCGCCCTCTCCAGTTGAATCCGGAGTCGCAAGTCCAAGCATAATCGGTTTGAGAGAGGTTCGCACCAACGTAAAAGTAAGAGCCTACATTGAAAAAGCGAACGAACAAATGGCCGCGATCGGGTACGCGGAGCATGGCTTGAGGCATGCCGCTCTTGTTGCGGCGATCGCAAGAAACATCTGCATAGAACTTAAAATGGAAGCGAGAATATGCGAACTCGCCGCGATTGCAGGTTACCTGCATGACATCGGCAACTGCGTACATAGGATCTATCATCCTCAGATCGGAGCGACGATTGCGTTCACGCTGTTGAATGAGATGGGATTGCCTGCAAAGGAGATAGGATTGGTGATTGGAGCGATCGGAAACCACGAGGAGCCGGAGGGCGTTCCTATCAACCCGATGACTGCGGCAGTGATTATCGCGGACAAATCCGATGTCCACTTCACGCGTGTCCAAAACCCGGACCCGGCAACTTACGATATACATGACCGGGTGAATCACGCGGTGCAAAAATCAAAACTTTTGATTGACGATGTTCAAAAACAGTTGACGCTAGATCTAATTGTCGATACCAAGCAGGCGACTGTGATGGAGTATTTCGAGATATTCGTTGAACGTATGATCATGTGCCGAAAAGCTGGAAAGATGTTGGGATCAGAGTTTAAGTTGAGTATCAACCACGTCGAACTCTAGGCATGACGA
>JAYVOT010000652.1:0-5449 GCA_043757795.1 Chthonomonadaceae bacterium
TGGTTCTCTTAGTTTTCTGTTATGATGCGACTGTTTTCTTACTGCTTGCTATCATCATGAGTTGGAATTGTATAGCGACGCTAATTTTAGAAATCGAAACTGCCAATATCCGATACGTTCGTTGGGATGGGAAAGTTATCGCCCTAAAGAATAAAGTTAGAGCCTCAAAATAGGCAATTTTGCAAAACTCATGGATTATAGGAAGCATTTTTGGAGGTTTTCTTGGAGGCGCGTTTTTGGAACTGGAATGGAGACTATTTGCAAGCTTGATTCTTGCGCACTATTGCCGAACCCACCTCATAAACTTCCACGGAGCTGACTCTCATTGAGTAAAGTTTAAGAACCCCTCATCTCCCTTCTCTCGCGCAATGGGGAGAAGGAGGACGAGGGGTTCTTCTCCTATCCCGCCACGATGTTGATTAGTTTTCCGGGAACCAGTATGATTTTCCGAACCTCTTTGCCGAAAAGCTCCGCTTTGATTTTGTCGTTTTCGAAGGCGAGGCGTTGCACCTCCTCATCGGGCGTTCCCGCTTCCACCGTCAGCCGGTCCTTCAGTTTGCCGTTGATCTGCAGGACGATGACCACGACATCTTCGGCGGCCGCCTCCGGGTCAAAGTCCGGGAAGGTTTCCGTAAAAGTGAAGCCGGGTTTGCCCAATCTTGCCCAAAACTCGTCGGCGATGTGGGGCGTGATCGGGGAGAGCAGGAGCGGCATCGTCTCCAGAATTTCGGAAATCAAAATCGCTTGAGAGGGAGTCGGAATCTTTCCTTCCAGGCTGTTTCGGAAGGCGTAGAGGCTGTTCGTGAACTCCATCAGGGCAGCGACGCAGGTATTGAAGCGGAAGTTTTCGATGTCGTCGCCGACTTTACGGATCGTCTGATGCAGTTTTCGCCTCAGTTTCCGTTCTTCCTCGTTCGTTTCGCCTGTTAATGCCGTGACCTGTTTCCAGTTGGGATCGTAGCGTTCCGCCAGTTCGTTCCAGAGTCGCCACACTCGGTTGACCCAACGACTCGCGCCCTCCATTCCTGCATCTTTCCACAGAACCGTCTCTTCAAACGGCGCGACGAAGAGGGTATACACGCGCAAACTGTCCGCCCCGAACTTCAGCGCCATCTCATCCGGCGTCACGACGTTGCCCAGGCTCTTGCTCATCTTCACCCAACGATAGAGGATTTTGTCCGCCGGATAGTCCGCGAGTTCGTCCTTTTTCAGGACCTTCCAATTCTCAATAGGCTCGCCAGCATCCTCTTGCCCCTCAATCGTTTCGTCCCGCCCGATGGCGCGACCGGGCGTGTTCGCGAGCATCATCCCCTGATTTCTCAGCTTCGCGAACGGCTCCTCAAAGTCGATCAGTCCGGCATCAAACATCACTTTCGTCCAGAAACGGGCGTAGAGCAGGTGCATGACGGCGTGCTCCGCCCCCCCGACGTAGTTGTCGACAGGCAACCAGTATTTCGCCGAAGCGGCGCTGAACGCTTTTTCGCTGTTGTGCGGGTCTGCAAATCGCAGAAAGTACCACGAGGAACAGGCGAATCCCGCCATCGTGTCGGTCTCGCGCCTGGCAGGTTCTCCGCACACAGGACAGGGAACGTTTACGAACTCAGGGATGGAAGCCAACGGCGACTCGCCCGTTCCGCTCGGCTGGTACTTCTCAACATCCGGCAACAATACAGGCAGATCCTTCTCCGGAACCGGGACGATTCCGCAAGCATCGCAGTGAATCATCGGGATGGGGGCGCCCCAATAGCGTTGCCGGGAGATCAGCCAATCGCGCAATCGGTAGTTGACGACGCCCTTTCCAAATCCCTTCTCTTCAATATACGCGATGACTTTGCTGACTGTTGACTTGTCGTTCGGCGCCCCGACGAAAGGACCGATCGCCGCGAATCCTCCGCCAGGAGTCGACGCCGTCAGCCCTGCTTCGGTCTCGTCCGCATTCTGTTTGTAGACCAGAACAATAGGAATATCGAACTTTCGGGCGAATTCGAAGTCGCGCTGATCGTGCGCCGGAACTGCCATAATCGCGCCGGTGCCGTAGCCCATCAAAACATAGTCCGCGATCCAGACGGGAATATTTTCCCCGTTCACAGGGTTGACAGCGTAACCTCCGGTAAACGCGCCGGTTTTAACGCGCTCCGCGTTCTGCCGCTCAATGTCAGTCTTGCCCTTCGAATCTGCACGATACTTCTCAATCGCCTCTCGCCTGTCCTCCGTTGCGATTTCGTCTACAAGCGGGTGCTCAGGGGCGAGAACCATGAAAGTGGCTCCCCAAAGCGTGTCCGGTCGCGTCGTGAAGACCCGAATCGACATATCATAAGCGTTTGCGCCTTCGTAATCGCCCGTTCCTACGTGATGAACGGCAATTGGGAATTCGACTTCCGCCCCCTCGCTTCTGCCGATCCATTCGCGCTGCATGATCTTGATGCCTTCGGGCCAATCGACGGTGTCTAGCCCGGAAATCAGTCGATCCGCGTAAGCGGTGATATTGAAATACCATTGCGGCATCGGGCGCTTTTCAACAGTTGTGCCGCACCGCCAACATTTACCCCCCACGACTTCCTCGTTCGCCAGTCCCGTTTTGCACGAAGGACACCAGTTGATGGGCGTATTCCCGCGAGTCGCTAATCCCTGTTTGTGCAACAACAGAAAGAACCACTGCGTCCATCGGTAATACTCCGGTTTCGACGAATCGATCTCGCGACTCCAGTCGTAGCTGTTCCCCACCAGACTCAGTTGTCGCTTGTAGTTCGCCGCATATTCCGGGACCATCTCTTTCGGGTTGCGCCCCAGTTTGATCGCCTCGTTCTCAGCCGGCTGCCCGAAAGCGTCCCACCCCATCGGGTTCAAAACATTGAAACCTTTCATCGTCTTGTAGCGAGCGGAGACATCCACTGGGACGTAGTTCCGACAGTGCCCCACGCTAATCCCGGCGCCGGAGGGGTATGGAAAAAAAGTGAGGGCGTAGAATTTCGGTTTGTCGCTAGCGTCTTGAGTGCGAAACAGGTCGCTCTCACGCCATTTTTGCTGCCACTTCGCCTCGATCTCTCGAAACGCATAAGGATTTTTTTCTATTCTATCGTCGGACATAGGTCTCTCAATTCTCTCGCTTAAAAACAAAATTCCCGCCAACCTGTTTGCGGTTGCCGGGGCAAAAATTAAGGGATATCTTCAGGCAAAACCGCTCAGGATAGGACGTTGGAAAGCGATAAAAGCATCTCTTGAAGGAAAGCTTCCATGAATGGGTCAACCTGAGCCAAACCTGTTTCAACTTTGCGAGTTCTCATAACTGTTATTATACGACGAATGTTTCATTTCGTCAATAGCCGGAATGTGCCGCGTATTGAAAGACTAGGATGGAAAACGTATGCTTTTCCAGACTCCGACAGCGTCAAAAAACGTTTTTTGCATGGTGCGAAGCGTGCGCGACGCGAAGCTCCACTGAGATGGGTGATTAAATCTTGGGACTCAAAATTGACGCTCTTGCTCAAAAAAAATTATTTTCGACCTTGCAAACTTTTCACGTAAATTTCATAAGTCTGCACTATACTATCATCATCACAAGGAGATTTCATCGGATTGGATGACAATCAACTGAAACAATACACGTGCGATCAGGGAGACTTGGATGGACGATCAACAAAACACGAATAGCTTCAACTTTTATAAATCTTCCCGAAGGGGGTTTCTCGCTCAGGCTGCGTCAGGCATTCTACTGTTCACTACGAACGAAGCCTTCGCCGAAGAACTGATGCGAACTCCCGAATTGGAAGAGGGACCATTCTATCCGGACAAAATGCCGCTTGACAGAGACAACGATCTCATTATCATCGGCAAAAGCTTGACTCCCGCAGTAGGCGAGATCACGCACCTCAGAGGCAGAATTCTGGACTTCAATGGCAACCCGGTCAAAAACGCCACAGTCGAAATTTGGCAGTGCGACGCAAAGGAAGTCTATCTTCACACCTCGGACAGCATTCCGAAGGCGGCGCAAAGAGACAATAACTTTCAGGGTTTCGGGCAGTTCGAAACAGGTTCAAAAGGCGAATACTATTTCCGAACCATCAAGCCGGTTCCCTACCCCGGTCGCCCCGCCCCGCACATTCACTTCAAGGTCAAAAAGGGCGGACATGAGTTGATCACTACGCAGATGATGGTTCGCGGATTTAAGGGAAACAAATCCGATCAAGTCTTCATAGGGGCGGGTGACGCCATTGATAGAGAACTAGTCCTTGCCTCCTTCAAGCCGAAAAAAAGCTCTAAGATCGGCGAGTTGACCGCAAATTTCGACATCGTGTTGGGAAGAACTCCTTCCGAAAACGCTCTCAATCACACTGATCGTTACGACCGTCACGCTTAAAACCAACCGTACGAATACGACTAAAAATCAAAAACCTAAAAGGAAACCAATGATGAAAATCACTAGCAAAATACTCTTCACTGGGTCGCTTCTGCTCACAAGCGGCGCCATATTGGCGGAAACCAGCGTTATCGCTCAACCGGGCAGGCGAGGCGGCGGCTCCAACGCGTCAACTGCGACCCTCATCGCTCGAATGATGAGCTTCGACAAGAATAAAGACGGCAAGCTGACACGCGACGAAGTAACGGACGAACGACTTCTCGATCTGTTTGATGAAGCGGACGCCAATAAGGACGGATCCGTCTCCAAAGCGGAACTGACCTCCTTCTTCTCAAAAGATGCGAGCGAAGCACAAGCAGCAGGTCGGGGTGGCCCCGGCGGTTTTGGACAAGGCGGACCGGGAGGACCTGAAGGCTTCGGACAAGGCGGACCAGGCTGGCAAGGGCGTGGAGGACCGGGCGGACCTGGTGGACCATTGTTGATGGGAATGATCACTGGCAGTGATCGAAACAACAGTACGATTACTGTCAAGACGCAATTCGGAGGCAACTCACAATTGATTGAAGTGACCGCTTCCACCAAACTGTACGCTCAGACCACTGTCACAGTCGACTCTCTTAAAGTCAATGATAAGATTCAAGTCCAGGGAATGCCGACGGGAATCTTAGCGGACACGATCACTGCTGGCGAAATCCCGGACTTTATGATGGGCGGCCCCGGGGGCGGTTTCGGAGGACCAGGCGGTCCGGGCGGATTTGGCGGGCCCGGCGGTAGAGGCGGAGGTCCTGGTGGATTTGGAGGCAGAGGCGGCGGTCCCGGTGGCCCCGGCGGACCTGTGGGAGGACCTCCCGGCAGAGGGAGCGGGCAAGAGGGACAGGACGATGGTCCTGGCGGGCCGCCTCGTGATGTTCAGGGCGGCAGCCCGGACGAGCCGGGCGGAGGTTACAATCAAGACTCTCGCCCCGGGCAAAGCGGACTGGGAGTGCAGGGTCCCGGCGGACAGGGCGGGCGCGGACAAGGGGGACCTGGCGGATTCGGAGGACAACGAGGCGGTCGAGGTCCGCAAATGCAGTCGAGAGCTTTCGCAACCGG
>JAYVOT010000653.1:0-5442 GCA_043757795.1 Chthonomonadaceae bacterium
TCGCCGCGTTGCAAGGCGATCTTAGGAGCGACCTTCAGCACGACTTTGTTGAGCAAGGTGATGCAGAGCAGGATGAAAATCGTGTTGAAGAAAAGAGAGATAGTGGTCGGGTGCGCAGAATATCGCACTACCTCCATCTGCACGACCCAATAAGCGTTGATAGGCATTAAAAACAACGAGATCAGCACTGACTTCCAGGTGACCGCTTTGTTCCCGCTCACCGGAAAAGGAGTTGCGTTCGCTTCGCCCTTCATCGGCTCTTCGTTGGTCTCGAACTGCTTTCTAGGTTGCGCCATCGCCATCGGAACTCATTTCCTCAACCGGCAACATGCCGTTTCTCTCTGTAAAATTTTCGGCGCTGAAATACAGGAAATTAACGAATCGAAATAATCGGAACTTCTGATTTGAAGGCTCTGCCAATCACGCATCTCGTCTGAACGCTCTGGAATTGCAACGCTGCCAACAGGGCTTCCAGTGAACTTTCTTGCACGAAAATTGCGAGTCCGCCGGAAGTTTGGGGGTCAAGCAAAACGTTCATGCGATCCGACGAAACGCTTGTGGATATTTGGAGACTATTCGACAAATAAACGCGGTTTTCCTTCCCTCCGCGAGTAACATTTCCAGCGGACGAAAGTTTTTCCACTTCGGGCAAGAGCGGCATCGCATCAGAGTCGAGTTCGATCCCGACTCCGCTCGCCTTCGCAAGGTGAAATAGGTGTCCGAGCAGCCCGAACCCCGTGATATCCGTGGCGGCGTGAATCGCCTTGCCTGCCCCTATCCCGACGGCTCGCATCGCCTCCGCCGCCTTTGCATTGAGTGTCGCCATATGCGCACAAGCTTCTATCAAGACCTCTTCCGGGCACTCTTCAAATTTTGCTGCGGTGGTGATAATTCCTGTTCCGAGAGGCTTTGTCAAAACGATCACGTCCCCCGGTCGAGCTCCGGCGTTCGTCGTCACTGCGTTCGGGTCGATCAGACCGGTGACGGACAGACCGAACTTCGGTTCCGGGTCTTCGACGCTGTGCCCTCCGACGAGAGCGGCTCCGGACTCCGCAACTTTATCGGCTCCGCCGCGGAGAATTTCGCCCAGTTCCTCCGGGTCGCGATCTCGAATCGGGTAGCAAAGAATATTCATGACAGTGATGGGCTTGCCGCCCATCGCATAGACGTCCGAAAGCGAGTTCGCCGCCGCGATCTGTCCGAACATGTAGGGATCGTCTACTATCGGCGTGAAGAAGTCCAGCGTCTGAACGAGCGCGACGCTGTCTGAAATGCGGTAGACTCCAGCGTCGTCGCCTGTCGAGAGTCCGACAAGGAGGTTGGGATTGGCGGGTATTGTGAGCTTGCTCAGAACCTGAGCAAGTTGGGCAGGCCCAATTTTGCTCGCTCAACCGGCGCACTTGACGAGTTGGGTCAGACGTTTACGTTCGTCTTTAAGATCATTCAAGATTGTTTCCTCCTTTGTTGTATTTGTACCGTTTTTGTCCGAACCATGATGCCCATGGTTAAAGGATTTGCATGATTCGAGTGCGCAAGGCGTCCCCCCAAATTTCGGGTGATGTTTGGATAGGATTTATTCAATAGGATTTTCTACCGATTTGACGGACGCTCTCAGTAAGGTTTGCGGTTGGGAATCTTCCTGACCGGTTGCCGCTCGCAAAAGAGTTTCGCCGCTTGTTTCGTTGACCGAGGAGGCTCGCAAAAGTCCGGCGGAACTCTTCTGCCGCTCGACAAGAACTTCCAGTTTTGGAAGACACTCCTGCGCCGCCTCTTTCAACTCTGCGATTTGAGGGTTCGACTCTCGAATTTGAAACTCTGAGTACCGCCGCACTTGTTTCAGAAACGACTCATCTCCAATGATCGGCAGTGCATGCAAGATGGACAAACGGAACTGCTGATCCCTATCGCTGTCCAATATATCATTTTCATAGTAAAGTGCAATTCGGTCCTTTAGAATCCGTTTATCCTTGCGAGAAAGAGTAAAAGGTTGCCTTTCACTGCATGAACTCAAAATGCGTATAATCGAACGATAAACCTCATCAGTCTGTTTCTCACCCAGCAGTGTAAGGGACTGGCAAGACATTGTAAGTAGATTTGAAAGGTGAATTGGATTTTGGAGAATTCCTATCGACAATTCTTCATGCTTGTTTGAAACTGAATTAGGCGCTAAGCGCTTTTTTATCGACTTTTTACCGATTACGAAATAGAGTGCAGTTATAATTGCAATCGCTCCCCAGTAAATTCCTATACTTGGAAGCGGATTGCCTACAAACTCGCCATCAATGCAACTTGATCGTACTGATATCAAAGCGCTAATTAGGCAACCCAAACCAGCCAGGACTAGTGCGACGAGGCGCTTTTTACCAGAAAGGGCATTATTCAAATAATGATTAATAATAGTCTTTTCAGATTCAATAGCCGTATGATTGGGAGGTTGCAAAGCGATTCCGACTGTTTGAAATTCCGATTTTAATGTAGGGATGTCATCCCTTTTGAATTTAATTAAATTTTCAGCAGTGGCCATAGCGAACTCCGCTAATTTACGAACCTCTGGATTCTTACTCGACTTCCTTCGCGCGCAAAACAGAAGGTCTGGTATGAAAATTGGATCGTTCAGAATCTTCATTGCTCCAACAAGCTCGAACGCTAAAGGCAAGTAGAGAGATTTCGTTGATTTTAAATTCGGAAAATATGTTTTTTCTCTTACATTAGTCAAACAATATGACAATTTTGTACGTTGAAAAGCCGTGAGCAAATGCGCATTTTCAGAAGTGATTTTCGGCAAAACTTTGCTCAAAATCGGTTCGATATACTCAAGTCGTCCTGTTTCCAATACTTTTCCGAGGGAAGTGAGTTCAAAAAGCGCTAGGTGATTGGCGTACTCTTTTCGATAACTTCGAGATATAGGATTGCAACATAATTTGCAGAATATGAACAGTACATTAAATATCAATGCCAAGATAAGTAAAATTATATCCACTTTAAACATTAATGTAATAAAAATACTTAAAAGCATCTCTATGACAGAAGAGAATCCAAAGGCAATATACCTACGCTCGAAATTTCTCAAAAATTCAAGACCGCTTTTCAATTCGGAATCAGAGTTGTTTTTAACTTCTTCAAAATTCAGATTGGCTTGAACTTTGGCTTTCGAGCATTCTTTTTTAAACGCTTGATTTTGATCTTCCTGGTTTTCATGTTTCAGCACAAAATCACCTCACAACCAACCTCATGTTTTTAGCGCCACCACGCACTATGCCCCCCGCCGCTTCTGCACCTCCACCGCCAACAGCAACGCTAGCCCCACGATGAACCAGGCGATCTGATCTTCTTGTCCAAAGAGCCGGACGCCGCTAATGATTGAGATAATGGTCACGACGCCAAGTCCCGTTCCCAGGAGAGTCGCGCTCCCGCCCGTGATGATCGTGCCGCCCAAGACCACAGCGGTGATAGCGTTAAGTTCGGCGAACTGCCCGGTGTCCGGCGTCGCAGTCGCTTTCAAAGAGGTGTTGATAACGGCGGCGAGGCCGGCGCACATTCCGGAAATCACGTAGGCCCAAGTTTCGATTCGTGCAGTCTTCATTCCTGCAAGAAACGCGGTCGTGCGATTGCCCCCCAACGCCAACAAGCTTCTACCGAACGAAGTGAACTTTAGCGTGACCGCCCCGCCGACAAGTGAGGCGATCGCGATCCAGAGCAAAATTGGCAGACCTGCGAGGTTCGTTCGATCAAAAGTCTCGTTCAAAACCGGCGGCAAATCGGAGATGCTGTTATTGTCGTTAAATCCGGAAGCCAAAGCTCGCGCGACCGCATACATGGCAAGAGTCACGATGATGGGGGGAAGTTTCATACGAGTGATGAATAACCCGTTGATTTTCCCGCAGACACCGCCGAGCGCTACCGCCCCCAGACAGGCGAACCAGGGATTGACATGCCCTGCCTTCGCAAGCCATCCGAGCGTCATGCCGCTGAGCGCCATCACAGAGCCGACGGACATGTCAATGCCGCCTGTCGCGATCACGAGCGTCATACCCGTCGCGATGATCGCAATGTCCGCGATCTGCTTCGACATCAACCTCAAGTTGTCCGGCGAACGGAAATCCGGCTGTTTCCAACTGAAGAAAAGAACTACGCACATCAAGACGACCGCCACTCCCGTTTCGACGGGAGCAGGCTTTTTTTGAGATAAGGATTCAGAATCTCCCGGTATAAAGATTTCAGGTTTTGCCATTCAAGTTTACCTTCCGAATGCGCCACATCTCGAAAATCGCTGCCGCAAGAATCACGCCGCCCGTGAAAAGTCCATACTCCCCCTTCGGTCTCCCGGTCAGAATAAGGGCGTTTTGCAGGAGGGCTATCAGCAAAGAACCGAAAGCGACTCCCAGAATACTCCCTTCGCCTCCGGTGATCCGGACTCCTCCCACCACGCATGCCGCAATCGAATCCAGCGCGGCATCCTTCCCAATATCCCATTGCGCATGATTATTGAAAGCGGCGGAAACCACCCCCATGAATCCCGCACAAAGCCCTGATATGAGATAGCAAACCTGTTTCACGCGATCCGTCGGGACGCCGGAAAGCGTCGCCGCCTGCTCTCCGCCCCCTATCGCGAAAACCCATCTTCCAAACTTTACGCGAGTCGTAACAAAAATCAGCGCCGAAACGACTGCGAGAAAAATCGCGATCGGGGTCAATCCCTGACCTAGATTGTAGAAAGCTGCCGGCATTGCATTGTAGCTTTTAGAATGAGTGAAGAGGCTCGTTCCATATCGAAGAATGAGCAAAGTCGCAAGCGTCGTGAGAATGGGAGGGCGCGGCGAAGATTTGAGGCGTTTTCTTAATGCGGTGCGAAGGTTATTGGGGAGTGGAATGGGCAACTTGTCCGTGATTAAGCCGCCGTTGATAAGTCCCGCTACGCTTCCCGTTCCAATTCCGGCGATGATTCCCACAGCAGGCGAAGCTCCGCCGCTGAGCGCAATGGCAGTGACGCAAGCCGCCATCGCCAATATCGCGCCGATGGAGAGGTCGAGACCTCCGGATATGATCACCAGCGCTTCCCCGCAGGCGAGCAAACCAATGAACGACGCGCTCTGCCCCACCGCTAGCGCGTTCCCCCAATCGCGGGAGTTCGGCGCAAAAATCAACAACCCTACCGCCAACAAAACTGTCAAGAGAATTGTAGGCGCCTCACGCGGAAGTTTCGATGCTCGATATGATGTTTTACTCGGCGTTGAAGTCAAAATGAACTATCCTGAGAAGAAAAAACTTAAAACGGAGAGAAATTGAACCGCGAAATACGCGAAATACGCGAAAAAAATGCAAATACAAAACGATACGAAATACAAAATAGTGCAGATTACAATTTTTTGCTGTTAACGGTCGAGAGTCGGAACTTGAGTTTTCCCTTTTTGCATCCGCATTTTTTCGCGTATTTCGCGTATT
>JAYVOT010000654.1:0-5423 GCA_043757795.1 Chthonomonadaceae bacterium
ACAGGAGCGCAATACTTGGACTTTGTCGGCGGATTCGGCGTGTTCTCTTTAGGACATCGTCACCCGAAAGTCATAGCGGCGGTTCAAAAGCAACTTCTCCGAATGCCGCTCTCCACGCGCACTTTTTTGAATGACAAACAGGGCGAACTTGCGGAGAAACTCGCCGAGATCGCCCCCGGAAAATTGCAGTTCAGCTTCTTCTCGAATAGCGGGACGGAAGCGGTGGAGGCGGCGCTGAAATTTGCCCGAATCGCGACCGGAAAGACGGATTTCATCAGTTGCATCGGGGCGTATCACGGCAAAAGCATGGGGAGCCTCGCTGCGACCGGCAGAGAGAAGTATCGAAAACCGTTCGAGCCTATGGTTCCGGGCTATGTTCATGTGCCGTTCAATGACCTTCAAGCGGTTGAAAACGCGATTACTGATCGCACAGCGGCGGTTATTATCGAACCGATACAGGGCGAAGGCGGAATCATCACCTCCTCCACCGGATACTTGACGGGATTAAGGAAACTTTGCGACGACAATCAACTCCTTTTGATAGCGGACGAAGTGCAAACAGGATTGGGGCGAACCGGCAAGATGTTCGCGGTGGAGCATGAGGGCGTCGAACCGGATCTCCTGACACTCGCAAAAGCTCTGGGAGGCGGAGTGATGCCCATCGGCGTCACGATGGGTACGGCAGATGTCTGGGAAAAAGCTTTTGGAGAGAACCCGCTCATTCACACGAGCACCTTTGGCGGAAACCAACTCGCTTGCGCTGCCGGAATCGCCGCGATCAAAGCGATTTTGGAAGAAGGTCTCATCGAAAAAGCAGTTGTTCGAGGCGAACGGCTGCTAGCGGGACTTCGATGCGTTCAACGAGAGATTCCGAACGCTTTGAAGGAAGTTCGCGGACAGGGCTTGATGATCGGCGTCGAATTCATCCTCAAGGATGTTGCGGAATTGACGATCAACGGAATGGCGAGGAGAGGCGTCATCGCCGCCTACACTCTCAACAATCCGAATGTCATACGTATGGAGCCGCCGCTCGTAGTGACAAATGATCAGATCGACACGGTCATCGCCGCCTTCAGAGAAGCGGTTGCGGAGTCGGTGGCGATGTTGGAGGGATTGGAAGAGTAGCTTGTAGGAACCTTACCCCCGACCCCGTCTCCTGGACTCTCGCTTCGCTTCGTTTGGAGAGGGGAGGCAGAGCGCAATACTAAGAGTCTTGTGCGAGCCGCTCCCCGGCGATAGCGCACGGTAGCGCAATTCCAACAACAATATTAATTCAACTGGAGAATAAAATAACAATGGTTTTTCAAAACGTTTCCAAGGTGTCAGTTAAGTCGCTGACGGCTCTTTTCGGCATCGCCGCCGGAATAGCTCTTCTTGCAGGTTGCAGTAAAGAAGAGACGCCCGCTCCTGCAACAGGCGGAACGCCGACAGGCGCAGCGACGAACGTCAAACCCGCCTCCGCTAAAAAGAAGATCGTTTTCGTGTTCAAATCCGGCGGCGGCTCCTACAGTGAGGCCTGCAAGTCCGGAGCGGAACAGGCGAACAACGATGTCTCGTTGAACGTCGAGGTGCAGTATCAAGCTTCAACCGAAGGCACTGCCGAAAAACAGAAAGACATCATCGAACAAGCGATCGTGGGACATGCGGACGCGATCGTCGTCTCTCCCGTCGATTCAAAGGCGATCATTCCCGCGCTTCAGAAGGCGAAAGAGAAGGGTGTTCGAGTTTTCACCTGGGATGCGGACGCGCCGGACAGCGCAAGAGAGTTCTACTTTGCAGCCGCTGACGACGTTCAAATCGGAGTGGACATCGGAGAAGCGCTTGCAAAAGGCATAGGCGGCAAAGGCAAAGTTTTACTCTTCAGCGGACAACAGACCGCTGAAAACCTGAACAAACATCTTGATGGAATCAAACAGGGTCTTGCGAAATTTCCCGGAATAAAGGTGGCTACGCCCACTTATTACAACGACGATAGCGACGAAAAAGCGAAATCGATGGCGAGGGACGCCCTGCAAGCGAACCCGGACGCTGTCGGAATCGCCTGCGCGAACTCCCCTAGCCCGACCGGCGCGGCGGAGGCGTTGCGAGCGCTGAAGCGAGTAGGCAAAGTCAAAGTCTGGGGGCTGAGCCTGCCGACGGCCAACGCTCCTTATCTCAAAGAGGGTTCCATTACCGGACTATTCCTCTGGGACCCGGGCAAACTGACCTACGTCACCGCAAAAATGGTAAAGCAAATTCTTGACGGAACAGTCCCGAAAGACGGCGACACGATTACGGAAGGCAAACTGAAAGTCAGCGGCGCAACCGTCACCCTTCCCCTCCGCCTTGAGATCAATAAGGAGAACGTGGACAGCCTGAAATTCTGAAAAGATAAAACGAAATCGATGCAAACCGTTATGAGCGAGAGCCAGGCTCTAAAAAAAGCCCGTCTGTGAGGCGCTTCGCGCCGGGCGTCCTGCGGACGGGAGAGTCGCATTGCCAATTGTGCTCCCGACGGACAGAAGAGTCGCAACGCCGTTTACATTCCGGACGGGCACAGCTTTTTTCGCTGTAGCGTCTGCGGCGGGCATGCCCTTTGGGCGATAAATGCGATTGCAACATTATAAATAGTCACATCGGTCTGAGCCGCCTTGCAAATGCGCCCTCGGCTGAGTGTTTTTCGGACAATGCTAAGCCCGACCTAAAACTTGACGCAGCGAGTCATGTTTTCGTTGTCCTCGAATCTAGTCTATCTGGGATAAAGTCTCGCTAGATTTTTGAACTTCATGTCTTTTGGGAATAATTAAAATCCGACAAGGACTCAGACCAACGTGAACAATTAAGTCTGAAGAAAAGCCTCGCTAAAACAATCCAAGATATGGTATAATGAAATCAACTTCGTGAAATAATTCACGAAGTCTGAAAGACGCTTTCTAAAGCGATCTCACTACCAATCAACCCGGTTTGTCCCGATGAGGATCAAACAGATGACTGCAACATTAACAACAACCATTGACTACGCCCGCAGACGAGCCGAAAGAACTGTAGGGTCGGATTTGATGGATATCTACGATAAGGTCGAGGCGCAAGAGCGACTCTCTTACGAAGACGGAGTCCGGCTCTACAAAGCCCCTAACCTCTCCGGAGTCGGCTACCTCGCCAACCTTGTGCGAGAGCGTCTTCACGGGGACAAAACTTTTTACGTGCGAAATCAGCACATCAACTACACTAATATATGCAATAAGTTCTGCAAGTTCTGCTCCTTCTACGCCAAAAAAGGCGGTCCCGCTCCCTACGAAATGGACATGGCGGAAGTGAAACGAAAGTTGATGGCGCATATCGACGTTCCTATTACAGAGGTGCATATGGTAGGCGGAATCGACCCTCGCCTCCCCTATCAATACTACCTCGACCTCCTGCGAACCGTGAAAGAGACGCGCCCGGGCGTTCATGTCAAAGCGTTTACGATGGTGGAAATCGTTGAAATTCAGCGACAGGCGGGCAAACCGCTTGACGAAGTTCTCAAAGAACTGATGGCGGCAGGGCTGGATTCGCTTCCCGGCGGCGGAATTGAAATCCTTTCCGAGAGGGTACACAAAGAACTATTCGACCGAAAACTGGACGGCGAAGGCTGGATGGATATCGCGAGAGCGGCCGCTAAAGCGGGATTGACTCAATACGCAACCATGCTTTACGGACACATCGAAACTGCGGAAGAGCGAGCCGAACACCTGGTCAAACTGCGCGAACTTCAAGACGAAACCAGGCACTTCGTTACGATGACGCCCCTATCTTTTCACCCGGAAGGGACGGAGTTGGAGCACATTCAGCACCCGACCGGATACGACGATCTGAGAAATCTGGCAGTATCCCGGCTGATGTTGGACAACTTCTCCCATATAAAGTCGTTCTGGATCATGAATACTCCGCAAGTAACGCAACTGTCTCTCTGGTACGGTGCAGACGATGTGGACGGAACCGTTCATGAGTACGAGATCACTTATAAAGACGGCGAGCATGGAAACAAAAGTCAAGTCCTCACTCAGAAAAACATGATAAAAATGATCGAGGAGACGGGGCGCATCCCGATTGAGCGAGACAGCCTCTACCACGAGATCGCGCCTGCGCCCAATCGCTCTTCGGAAGAACGAATGTATATCCCGATCCCCCTGTTGGCGTAGTTCAGATCAAAATTTATTTTTCAAAAGCGCGCGTCGGTCTTGACTCGCGCTTTTGACTTTTACGCTATGCTATAATACCGAGAGCGGCTTCAAACTCAATTCATGAATTTTAGAAACTCTATAAGATTATGAGCGGATGTAGATGACAACTCAATACGAAAGCGCAGACGAAACGATACGTAGAATAATGCGAAAGAAATCACTCACGACTCTTGAGGGAATGAACTCGATTCGCCTTTTAGACGCTCCTTGCGTCCCAAGCTTGCTCATCAAAGCCCTCAGCAATAGAAATACTGCGATTCGAGACGCAGCCTCTATTGCGATCCGACAGCGTGGAGAAGTGGGGTTTCAGGCGTTGTTGTCAGCGCTGAAGAGACGTTCGAGTCTCCGAGAAAAGAACGAAGTCGTTCGTCTTCTTGGAATCTTGAACGACCGCCGTGCAACCGCGCCTTTAATGGAAGCCCTTGAAGCGATTGACGAGCGGAAAAAAAGCGTATTGTATTTAATGCTGTTTTCCGGCTTTTTGCTTGTCGTATTAACTCCTATTTT
Organism: Chthonomonadaceae bacterium; assembly: GCA_043757795.1. GTDB lineage: Bacteria > Armatimonadota > Chthonomonadetes > Chthonomonadales > Chthonomonadaceae > JAYVOT01. Next base: position 4,710 of record JAYVOT010000654.1, read on the forward strand.
CCTTGTCAACAGAGTTTTCACAGGCGGCAAAAACACGACTCAATTGATTTCAGCGATCGTAGAAACTATCGCAATGCTTCGAGATCCGAAATCTTTGAAAACGCTCATTGTAAGAAGAAAGCGCCACGCAAATCTTAGAAACAATTGGACGATTCGTGATGCGATCATTCACTTGTTGCAAGAGCGATCTGAGAAAGAGAACTTGAAACCGGAAGTTTTGGAACGTGAGGAGTATCTTGCGATCCTATCGCTCCTGAAAGAGGACGACCAAATGTCCTGGGAAGCCATGCAACTGTTGAAATTCGTCGGTCGTAAGGACGCTCTCCCGCTTCTTTCAAAAATTCAAAAGAGACACGTGGAAATCGGAATGAAGCGTAAAGCGACTGAGACGATTGAGGCGATTCTGCTTTTGGAGGCGGAGAAGGCTGAAAAATCAACCTTGTTGCGAAGCTGTTCTCTGAACGATACGGCTAAATCCGACTTGCTGAGACCTGCCCGGGCGCAAACGATTTCCGACAAAGAACTCAGCGAGCTCCTGTCGCCCGCCAATGCTCCTGATAATCATTCCGCAATATTAACAGTAAAGGAGAGTTGATGAAACCTGCCGCAAAGATTTCGGGCTTCGTGTTGTTGTTGATGCTTATCGGAGTGGTTTTCGGAGGTTGGAAACTATATGAGAAGGAGATGTACGACCAGCGGTGGCGGCGTTGGGAA
>JAYVOT010000655.1:0-5412 GCA_043757795.1 Chthonomonadaceae bacterium
CTGCTCATCAAAGCCGTACGATACGACGCGCCTCTCAAGATGCCACCCTCTGGCAAGCTCTCCGCTACGGAAATTTCAGAACTGACCCGGTGGGTTCAAGCGGGCGCCTACTTTCCTGAAGCGAACGTTGCGAACCCGATTCAGCTGCCTTCCAAAAAAACGGTTCCCTCTCCTGCTTCAGCCGCAAAAACTAAATTCTGGTCGTTTCAACCGGTTCGCAAACCCGCGATTCCTGCTCTCAAACGAACGGCGAAAGTCGCAAATCCGATTGACGCTTTTCTGCTTTCGGAACTGGAGAAGCAGGGGATTTCCCCGGCTCCTCCTGCCGACAGGAGAACGCTCCTAAGGCGCGCTTTTTTCGACCTGACCGGGTTGCCTCCCACGCCTGCCGAGATCGACAATTTCCTGAACGACCGCACTCCGAACGCCTGGCAAAAAGCGATCGACCGACTGCTTGCTTCGCCCCGATACGGCGAAAAATGGGGGCGACGCTGGCTCGATGTCGTGCGCTACGCCGACTCCCTCGATGCGCGCGGACTCGGGAGCGAAGGCGATATTTCGGAGGCTTGGCGCTACCGGGATTGGGTCATAGAGGCGTTCAATCAGGATATGCCCTACGATCAATTCGTGAAGAATCAGATTGCTGGAGACCTCCTTCCGGCAAATTCGGGCGGGAAATCTCGACATGCTAAAAGCGCGGGGGTCTCTCTCGTTTCTACCGGGGAGGTCAGTCCGGAGGGGATCGTTGCGACCGGTTTGCTCGCGATTGGAAACTGGGGAAACGGGGACGCGGACAAAGAAAAAATTCTCACCGATATCGCCGATGATCAGCTCGATATTGTTAGCCGGGGCTTTATGGGACTGACAGTCGCCTGCGCCCGGTGCCACGATCACAAGTTCGACCCGATCAGCACGAAGGATTATTATGGGTTGGCGGGAATCTTTTTCAGCACGCACATCCTGCCAAAATTGGGCGCCAAAGGAGCTGGCGAAACGATTCTCCGAGTCCCTTTGGAAACGAAATCCGAGAGGGCGGTTCGGGAAGCGTACGCCAAGAAACTCGTCGGATTGGAGAAAAATCTGGAGGCGACTCGAACTCGAATTCAGACAGATCACGCGAAAAAGATGCAACCGGAAACCTCGAAGTATCTGCTTGGCGCGTGGGACTTTGTGCATCAGAAGGACGCGGCTCCCCGGCTCAGCTTCGTGGAGTTTGCGAAAAAAGCCGGACTGCAGGAGTATGCGCTTCGGCAGTGGTCGGATTTTTTAGGCTTCGGAGAGTTTCGGGCGCTTGCGAATCGAATGAACGACGTCGGGGGCTTTGCGGGAGTCTATAGCTATCGGAATGGGACGGACACGCCGAACGCGATCGTCAACTCGACAAACGAAGCGCGCAAAATCTCAACGTTGACGCTGCCTGCAAAATCAGTTTCCGTGCATCCTGGACCCACAAGCGGAGTGGCGCTCAGCTGGGTCAGCCCGATTTCCGGGGAGGTTGAAGTCCGGGGAAAAGTTGCGGACGCCGACCCAAATTGCGGAGACGGCATCGCCTGGTCGATAGGCAAAAGACGAACTTCCGGCTATGCCGAATTCGCTTCCGGGGAGTTTGCGAATGGCGGCGCTCAGAGTTTTGCAGAGGGCAAGCAGGGAGCGAACCTGAAGTCAATCCTCGTGAAGGCAGGCGACCGGCTCGAACTGCAGATTTTGCCGAAAGCGGACTATTTTTGCGACACCACCACTCTCGATTTCGAAATCCGGGAGAAGGCTAGCGCAAAAATCTGGAATGTGACGAACGATCTCTTGAGGGCGGGAGCTGAGAAAGGCGCGCCCTGGAGCGACAGCTATGGGAACAGCGCCGTTTGGAATTTTCTCGACCTGGGAGAAAACTCGGCTTCTGCCAAAAACGGAAGCGCAAAACTCGCTTTCGACCTCTGGAAAAAGCTGACTTCCGGGCTAGACAGTCTGGCGGAAGATCAGCAGCGTTCCAAAATCGCGGCGCTCGCCTCCGCTTTCCAACAGGATTTTCAGACGATTGACAGCGCCAGTCCCTTCTGGATTTCGCGACTGGAGGATGAGTCGGCGCTCTCGGAACCCACACAAACCGAGTTGAAAACGCTGAGGGCTGAGATCGATGTCTTGAAAAAGAGTCCGCCGCCTCCCCTGTCCTTTGCCAACGCGGCGCAGGAGGGAGGCGTCCCGGAGAGTCCGCATGCCGGAACGCACGATGTGAAAGTTCACATTCGGGGCAGATACGACAGGTTGGGCGAACTCGTTCCCCGGCGCTTCCCCCTCGTGATCGCGGGCGAAAATCAGCCTCCGATTACAGAAGGCAGCGGGCGACTCGAACTCGCGGATTGGATCGCCTCTCCGACGCATCCCCTGACGGCGAGGGTGATCGTCAACCGGGTGTGGCAGGGGCATTTCGGGCGGGGAATCGTCGGCACGCCAAGCAACTTCGGCTTTCTGGGGGAGAGGCCAACCAACCCCGCGCTTCTCGATTGGCTGGCTGCTGAATTCACAGCCGGAGGGAAGGGCGAGACGGAAAACAGTAAAAATCTGATTTCCGACAAGTACGCTTGCGATTGGTCGATCAAACGATTGCACCGGCTCATCATGCTCTCGAACGCTTATCAGCGCTCTTCGGAAGCCTCTCCGGTTGCGCGAGTGAGGGACGCAGACAACCGGTTGTTTGGCAGAATGAATCGAAGGCGGCTGGAGGCGGAGGAGATTCGGGACAGCCTTCTTTCGGCGTCTGGAACCCTCGACGCGCAGATGGGAGGGGTGGCGTTCCGGGAGATGAATCTGCCCCGCAGAACGGTCTATCTGATGACGATTCGCTCTGATAGAACCGGCTTTGGAACCCTTTTCGACACCGCCGACTCCAACTCTAGCTCGGAGAAACGGGGCGTCTCGACCGTCGCGCCTCAAGCTCTCTTTCTCCTGAACAATCCCTTCATTTTGAGTCAGGCGCAGAAACTCTCCAAGCGTCTCATGGCGGAAAGCAAGGGCGACTTGCAAGGCATTCAGAACGCCTACCTGATTCTCTATGGCAGACCTGCATCGCTGGCTGAAATCCAAATCGGTCAAAACTTCTTAAAGGGCGGCGAAAGTTCGCCGTCGTCGAAGTGGGAAGCCTACTGCCAGATTCTGCTCTGTGCGAATGAGTTTTTGTACGTGGATTGACGGACAGGAGTCTGTTGGCGGCGCGCCCCCAACTTTGGGGGAGGAGAGTTGTGGGTGGGAGTCTGTTGGCAGTTGCGCCCCTGCGCTAGGGCGCTCTCCCAACTTTGGGGGAGGAGAGGTGTGGGTGGGAGTCCTGTTGGCAGGATGCAGCGAAATGAATTTCTCTGCTAGGAGCCTTCGGCTGTGCCGTGCTTCGCACTGGTATGCCGCGTGCCGCCGTGGCGGAGTCTCATTCGTTTCGATATCACGCTTAACTCATCATGCAACGCTTCACAAAAGAAGCGAAAGTAATGTCATAAGAGTTGCAGTCCGAGTGCGAAGCACGACACGGCGGCACGCCCCTAGCAGAGGAATTCATTCCGCTGACTCCACCGTAGCGGCACGCCCCTAGAAGAAGAATTCATTCCGCTGAAATCTGTCAAACGTGATCTCTTCACCCAAGAATTGGGGCTGCGTCTCAGCGCCGGGGGCGCGAATGCCATAAGACTCCCGGAATTAGTGTTGGCGTCTCAGCTGCAAGGGAGATATGGTAATGTCGCTTGCCCAACATATGGTTTGTAAAAAATTACTTCGTCAGGAGGGGCGCTAAGTTGAAATTCAACGACCCAAATCACAATCGACTTCCGACTGCCTATTCGCGCCGGGAGATGCTGGAGATGTGCGGGACCGGCTTCGGAATGCTGGGACTTGCCAGTCTGCTTTCCGAAGAGGCGAAGGCGGACGAGGCTCGCGATCCCCTGGCCGTCAAACCTCCGATGTTTCCGGCGAAGGCGAAGCGCGTCATTTTCCTCTTCATGTCCGGGGGGCCTTCTCACGTCGATACCTTCGACCCGAAACCTCGGCTCACAGCGGAGATGGGAAAACCCCTCCCTTTCGCCAAGCCCGCTCTGGAACGCACGAAAACCGGCAACCTGCTCGGCTCGCCCTTCTCATTCAAACGTTACGGAAAATCCGGCATCGAAGTGAGCGAACTTTTCCCGAATGTGGCGAGTTGCATCGACGACATCTGCCTGATTCGCTCGATGGTCGCAGACAACATCAATCACAACGGAGCCTGCCTTCAGATGAACACGGGAGAGCAGGCGTTTTCGCGCCCGAGCCTCGGATCGTGGCTTACTTACGGATTGGGAACTGAAAACCGGAATCTGCCGGGCTTCATGGTTATCAGCCCGGCGCAACCTGCACAGGGCGCACCCCTCTGGAGTTCGAGTTTCCTTCCTGCCGCCTATCAGGGAACCCTCGTCTCCGACCTGAAAAACCCGATAGCGAACCTGCACAACGAGAAATGGACGCCATCGCAACAGCAGGAGCAACTATCTACGCTCCGTCAGCTCAACTCCCTTCATGCGAAACAGAGACCCGGCGACAATCAGCTGAACTCTCGAATCGCCTCTTTTGAACTGGCTTTTCGAATGCAGGCGCAAGCCTCGCAAGCCTTCGATGTCGAGGGCGAATCTGCTGCGACAAAGCGCCTCTACGGACTTGAAGACAAGACGACGGAAACTTTCGGTAGGCAGTGCCTGCTTGCGAGAAGGCTGGTCGAGCGCGGCGTGCGGTTTGTGCAGGTCTATCACACTCAGACAGTGAAACGCTCAAGCTGCCAACTCTGGGATCAGCACGGCGGCTTGAAAACAGAGCTTCCGGCGAACTGCGCCGCCACAGACCTGCCAATCGCGGGACTGCTCAAAGACCTGAAAAGCAGGGGACTCCTGGAAGACACGCTCGTGATTTGGGGCGGCGAGTTTGGGCGCACCCCCACTGCCGAGAGCGGCGATGGACGCGAACATCACCCCTTCGGCTTTTCCATGTGGCTTGCGGGGGGAGGCGTGAAGGGCGGGTTGGCATACGGCGCAACGGACGAATTCGGCTGGCATTCCACTGAGAACAAGGTTCATGTCCACGACCTCCACGCCACGATTCTACACCTTATGGGCATCGACCACACGAAGCAGACTTTCCTCTACGGCGGTCGAAACTACCGGCTCACGGATGTCTCCGGCAATGTCGTTAAGGATATTTTGGTTTAATCGGCTCCGGATAAATTGATCGCCAGGAGATTCCTACGAACCGAAATCGGATTCGGCTTGGACATCAAAATATAAAACGACCCCTTCCGAATAGAAACCTTACTCTGGAGTACAATAGATTGGAAGCTGTTTCATGCGGCTTTCAAGTTGATCGGAGACAAAAATGTTTCAAAAGAAGAAGAAGGCTGAAGGCGAGAGCCGA
>JAYVOT010000656.1:0-5392 GCA_043757795.1 Chthonomonadaceae bacterium
TTGAAAACACCCGGCACAATTTTGAAAAGAGCTTGCCCGATGTGACGATTCCCAACGTTGCGGGTTGGATTATGTCCCGAAGGGCTTCCCGCCGAAGGCGCTCTAGCGAAAAAGCTCTGCCCGTCGTGACGATTCATTTGCCGGATGTTTTCAACATATGGATTTGTTGGTTGCGTAACATGAGAATTTAAGTCAGGTGCGCAAAAAGCGTTTAGAGCGGTTTCGCGCCGAACCAGCGCTTTTCCGACCGATCAATTTGCAAAGGATTGACAAGCGGGCGACCGAATCCATCCAACTGCACAACCATTTTGTCGCCTTCTTGAAGCGCTATCCCGGCTCCGAAGCTGAAAGCCCCGGTTCCGAAAAAGTGGATGTGCACATCTCCCGGTCTTCGATGCGAATCGTATTTGAAGTGATGATACTCCAGATTCGCGAGAGTGTGAGTCATGTTCGCCTCTCCGGAAGCTATCGGGTGCTCCCAGATCGCTTCGCCTTTCCTCAAAATTTTGACGGCTCCGGTGATGGCGCTGAAATCCGCATTTGTGACGAGTTCCGGACCGACTGCGCAGTTTCTGAGCTTCGAAGGAGCGAGATAGAGGTAGTTTTTGCGCTCCATTCCATGGTCGGAAAATTCGTTTCCGATCGCAAAGCCGATGCGGCGGGGAGTTCCTTCCGCGTCGATCAGGTAGAGGCCTACGGCTTCCGGCTCTTCCCCTCCGTCGTCAGCGAAGTTCGGGAGAATGAGAGGTTCATTCTGCGCCCGAAGGATCGAGCCGTCGCCTTTATAAAACCATTCGGGTTGCACTCCGATTTCTCCCGTTTCGGGTTTGCCGCCTTCCTCTCCCCACTGATAGATTTTCATGCTGTCGGTGAGCGTCTCATTTTTCCCGTCGTTATGCATGGCGTCTCGATTTTTCGCGCCTTTGCTGTGCGTCAAGCCTGTTCCGCTCACCATGCACCGGGACGGCTCTGCCGGATGGTCGAAAGGAGGCAAAAGCCGCCAATCGGATTCGCCGCAATAGATGCTCTCATAGTTCAAAATTCCGTCGCTTTTGAGCGAGGCGATGACCTCGGAAAGCGACTCGCTTCTTTCAATAGCTGCCTGTGCACATGCGTAGACCGTGTCGAATCCCTGGCAGATCTTGAGTTCTTCCTCATTTGCCAGAGCGATTTTTCTGCCATGCTCGGGATGCTTCAATTGAACGATGCGCATAAAAGGAACCCTCATTTTCTTTTTTTGTGATAGAATGTGTCAATGCCGGGAGATGGCGTTCTTCCGGCGCTAGCAACATTTTACCCGTTTCAAGACTTGCATTCAGCATTACGATTTAGTTCTGACTACCGACATGCACCGAAAACTTCTTCATTCACTCCTGACCACGGCATTGACGCTGACGGCGCTCTGTTTTCTCAGCCATGGCGAAACGCTTGACGACGGGTATTTTCGAGCCGGCGCGTTGCCGAAAGAGATTGAATCGACGCTGATTAGAATCGAAGCGGAAGCTCGACGCATCGGCCCGTCGCAATCCCCCTCCCCCGCACTGCTGAGTGACATTCAAAAATTGACGGAGTTTCTTCCTCGATCTCAAGCAACGCGAAATGCGCAGGAGAAAGGGAGACTTTTGGCGCAGGAGGCTCTTGAATCACGCTCCGAGGAGCTTGCGGGGAGGGTCGACAAAACGCTCTCCTCGCTTCAAGACGAAATTGATCGGGATGCAACCTACGCCGCCGCCCTGCGCGCTCTCGATGCCAGACTATACCCTATGCAGGTGAAAGCGACCAGGAACAGGGAAAGTGCAATTCGGACTCTCATTTCCAATCCCTCCGGGTTGCCCTTTGACAAAATGCGTCCCGGCGACATCATGCTCTGGAATGATCGTTCCGGCAGACCTTTGATTCGGCTAGCCGTCTCGCTCTTTGCCAAAGATTACTCGCACTCAGCTATCTATCTGGGAGGGGTGACGGATCGAAAGCCGGACGGGCGAAGATATGTCTACGAGGCGGTGAACGTGATCGACGGAACGAACATCGACCTGATGGACAGGAAATGGAAACGTCATGGATTGGGAGTCGCGCTAGGGCATGTGAAGGGGTTGACCCCGGTTCAGGCGAAGCGATTGGCGCTCGGAGCGATCCGAACCTTCGGCGATAGAGGCTCAACGCCCTACCATCTGTTTCCTCCCTGGGACAAAACTTACTTCAATGAGGGAGCGTACTGTTCGCAATTGACGTGGGAACCTTACTCTCGCGCAGGAATAGACATCGATAGCAACGATTGGAGGTATCTCGTTTGGTTCGCAGTCCACAACTGGTTCCTTCCGTATGCGGCTTCCACGGCGTTTTTCAGCGTCTTTCCGGACGAAATCAAAACCTCCCCGCACATCGACTGGTACTATGACCGGTTGAATCGTTGATTGACACGCAAATTTGAGTTACGATAGCCCCTTCAAATAAAAAAGATGCGCTACTTTGTAAACACTCTCATCGGGAAGCGCCGCTCTGCAAATGCAACAATACCGGAGGCGTTATTGGGACAAGCCTACCCCCAACTTAAAACGTGACATAGCGAGTTATGATTTTGTGATCCCAGGAATCCGGCGCCGGAGATTTGAATCCCTGTTTTCAATTAGAAGCTCATGTTACGCACTCCATAAGACGATATGTCCGGGCGTTGACAACACCCGGCACAAAAACGAGAGTACTGCGGACACGAGAATCCGGGGTCTCAAAAACCAATTTATTTGCGTTAAGTTTGAAAGTCCGGCATAGCTACGTCCAAAAAACGTTTCCGCCAGGGGCGCATTTGAAAAGCGGCTCTGCCCGATGTGACGATTCCCAAAGTTGCGGGTTGAATTATCGCCCGAAGGGCTTCCCACCGAAGGCGCTATAGCGAAAAAGCTCTGCCCGTCGTGACGATTCATTTGCCGGGTGTTTTCAACACTCGGATTTGTTGGTTGCGTAACATGAGTTAGAAGCAAAGCGCCGACGACTCTTCCCTTTTCAGGTCGTTTGCGGTATCTTAATACTATTGGTCTACGACTGCTGGGACAAATGGAATTTTGGGAGGCGAAGCCTCGAAAGAGTGAAACAAAAGTGATCGACTTGGTTGAGAATATAGAGATTGAAGACACAGAGTTGAAGCAACCCGGATACCACATTATGACATGGGGTTGCCAGATGAATGAAGAGGACTCCGAGCAGATATCTCTCTATCTCGAAGGGCTTGGCTATCAATCCGTGAAAGACGCTCAGAGCGCGGAAATAGTGCTCTTGAACACTTGCTCCGTACGTGCGAAACCGCAAGAGAAGGTCTGGAGCGAACTTGGCAAGTTGCGGGAACTGAAATTGGAGCGACCGGAACTTATCATCGGGGTCTGCGGGTGCATGGCGCAAGTGGAGAGCAAAGAGATTCGCAAACGCGCCCCCTACGTAGATATGGTGGTGGGAACCGCCAACATCTCCGCCTTGCCGAATCTCATCGCGCAGGTGAAAGAGCACGGCAAGATCGTGCAGGAGCCGCTCGGTCAAAACCAACAACGCAAAAAGGATTCGATGCTCACCCTGACTGCCCTCGATCTGCCGGAGCGAAAGGGAGCCATCGTCACGGACATTCCGGAGCGAAAGACGGAGCGAGTTCCCAAACTCAAAGCCCACGTTCCGATCATGTACGGTTGCGACAAGTTCTGCACCTTCTGCATCGTGCCGTTCACTCGCGGCAGGGAGCGAAGCCGCCCCACCGACGAGATATTGCAAGAGATCGAAACGCTTGCCGCCAACGGCACGAAAGAAGTGACCTTGCTTGGGCAGACAGTCAACTCCTACGGGAAAAATCTTGCGGAAGGCCGTGTCCCGTTCGCGACTCTTCTGGAGAAGATCAACGCGATTCGGGGCATCGGCAGAATTCGATTCACTTCGCCTTACCCCAGAGATTTCACGGACGACCTGATCGACTCGATCGCAAAGCTGGACAAAGTTTGCGAACACGTTCATTTACCGCTTCAAGTCGCAGACAACGACCTTCTTCTGGAGATGCGTCGGGGCTACACTCTGGAACAGTATCAATTGATCGTTGAGAAATTGCGTGATCGCATTCCTGGAATTTCGATCACCACCGACATCATGCTCGGCTATCCCGGCGAGACCGACGAACAGTTTCAAAACACGATGCGTTATGTGGCGAAGACGCGCTTCGATGCCGCTTACATGTTCGCCTACAGCCCCCGCCCGAACACGAAAGCAGCGACCTACGAGAATCAATTGCCCCAATCACTAAAGATGGAACGACTCAGCGCCCTGATCGCCCTGCAAAACGCGATCACTTGCGAGGTCAACGCGTCGCAAGTCGGGCAAGTGCATGAGGTTTTAGTGGAAGGCAAAAACTTGAAGGACGGCGCACGACTGCATGGCTACTCTCGATCTCTGAAAATCGTCAATTTCACCGTCCCGGAATCAGGCTCTCGTTCCGCAGAATCGCTTATCGGGAAGACCGCTCCGGTGCGACTTACGGAAGCGCACATGACGGGGTTTTCAGGCGTGTTGGCGGATTGAAGTAGGTGTTCGGATACGATAAGTTCGCATAGACGCGAGAGCCGAGTAGTTCACCGGCAGTTTGCATGAAATCGAGTAGATGGAGGAATCACTTCCCCCGCCTCTCACGTTCCTTGAAGATGCTGGGAGTCTCTGCAAGCGCAAAGTACCCAATCCAACCCCCAAGGATACGAGTTCAGACGAAGAATACGTTCCGACTCAATCACCTCGGAGGAGTGTTGCGTCACGCAGAGGACTTCGCCTCCTAGAACGGGCACATGCCCGGCATACTTGTAAGAAGACGTCGTTCAATGTCGACCGACGTCTTTTGCTTTTGGTGCAATCCGAGAATTGAAACCCGGTAAATGAATGGGTTGGAAGGCAACTGAAGGAGAATGAGGCTGGAAACCTCACCCCCGGCCCCTCTCCTGGACTCTCGCTTCGCTTTGATAGGAGAGGGGAGAAAGTCTAAGCGGGAGGATGGCGTATTGCGCGCACGCGCAAAAGCCATCACTAAACGCCGATTTATATGAAGAGTGTATTTCAAACACTGAAACTATTTTTTTGGAGGACGACACGAAATGCCGCAAGCTGGACAACAGATCGGACCCTATACGCTCATTCGCGAACTCGGGCGAGGAGCGTTCAAAGTCGTGTGGCTCGCCGAGAAGCGCTCCTCGCTGTTGACAACTGAGGTGGCTGTCGGCATTATCACAGATCCCGATCCCGATTTGACTGTGATCCGGGAAGAAGCGCAACGATGGAAGCACGCAAGCGGACACCCGAATGTTCTGCCTGTGTTGGATGCCGACACCTACCAGAATCAAGTTGTTATTGTGAGCGAATACGCCCCCGGCGGAGACCT
>JAYVOT010000657.1:0-5390 GCA_043757795.1 Chthonomonadaceae bacterium
CGGACATCGTAATCGCTGTCAGCGGACTCAAATCCCCACGCACGACTCCCTGATTCAACTGCGTAAGGAATTTCAACATCCTGTTTCTTTTCAATCGACAACAGGATGTTGATTATCTCTTCTCTCATAGTTGCGGGGGTTTCTCCTATTTACAAAGGTTGGAAGATGATTTCCAACCTGCCGTATACGATTGCGAAAAAAGTATCCCTATCGTTTGCGTCTATAGCGCCAGAACGTCAACCCGCCGCCGATAAAGGAAGTTCCCAGAAGCGCCCAGGCTCCGGGTTCAGGAGTTGCGCTGACTGAATTGAAGAAGCCAGTGACAGTGACAGTAGAACCTGCCAGAGCGAGAGCGTTTGCTGGCGAACCGGGATTGCCCGGGTCGATAGACAATATGCCGTATACTGGCACAAGGCTAGTAGTTTTGCCGTCATTTGCGAATGAGCCGATAGGCAAGGAGATTTTGTCTCCTGCGTCTAAATCAACTGAAAAGCTCTCAACGTTGCCTGAGTAGACGACGCCATAAGCGGGACCTAGAAAAGCTCCTCGCAAATTCAACGAGTCCAACGCGTTGATATCAATTCCGCCTCCGAATCGGAAGTTAAGATTCAAATGCTTGTAAAACTGCTGTCCGGGAGCGGAAGAGCCGAAAAAAACTTTGCCGCCATTATTAAAAATCGAACCGGCGAATGTTCTGACAGACCCGTCGCCAAAGAAATTTAATGTTCTTTCAGGGGGAAGTTCGCCCGCGCCCACCGGCATTGCAATAAAGTCGAGGCAAGGAAAACTAGGATTGCCGCATCCGCCATTTCCCGTCATGGTCACTTGAGCCTGCGCGAAGTTCGTCACACCTATTAGAGAGAGAATCGCGGTCATTAGAACCGCTGGGGTCTTGTTAGTCAATGTCTTTCCTCCAAAAACGGATTGGCGCACGTTAACGCGTACGGCATTCAACGCCGGTATCGCTTGCGCCACGGCTTTTCACCGCTTATTTAAGCGAAGCGCTCCATCCCTGGAAGCAACCAAATTCCTTACCGTAAAAACATATGAATCATTCGCATAATTGGTTCATTACGTATCGTCATGCAAGTTTCGTGCCAAATACGATTACTGCATACCTGACTTCCTGCCTTAAATAAGGCTCAATATGAGCAGGTTTCGCTCATTCAATTCATTGGAGGATAGAGGTCTACTAACGCGAGTTTCTATCATTTTACTGATATTTTTAAGCGTCTCTTGAGAAAAGACATCGTTTTTCAAGCCCATCTCGCGATATTCTTCGTCCGCTCTGGCTTGAAGAGCGAAGGAGGGAGTAGGATTTCCCACTCGTTTGTGCATCTCCGCTACGTAGATCATGACATCTGAAAGGTGCTTTCGATCTGCAATCGTCATTCCAATCTCATAAGATTTACGAAACAAACTTCTTGCCTTTTCAACAGAATCTAGTTTAGCGAAAACCCGTGCAAGCGCAAGAGATGCGTACATCTCCGTGCGGGGAGTGCCAAGTTTGGTTGAATCCGTTAGGGCTTTTTGAAGAAGGAGTTTCGCCTCTTCCAAACTGTTCTCTTCGAGTAGAACAATGCCTTCCAGAATATCGACATGCAGTTTGCCATACTGGTTGCCAAGGTATTTGTAATTTGAATAGGATTCTTTCAGCTTTTGTTTTGCTCCCTCATAGTCGCCCAACCGAGCTAAAAGCTCCGCATAATTGAACAATGAGCCAGCCAACTGTTCGGAGGAGCCGCCCTGATTGCAGTAGCTGAGGCTTTGCTCAAAAAAAGCTTTCGCCCTCTCGAACTCGCCTCGCCAGGTGGCAAGAATTCCAAGCGACCCTAACAACATCGCTTGATTGTTGGCGTTCCCACTCTCAATCGAGAGCGAAAGGGTCTCGCTCCATATCTTTTCCGCATCATTGAATCGACTCTGCCCCCAGGCTATATTGCCCAGATTGATAGAGGCGATCATGATTTTTCGTTTGTCGCCAATCTCTTTCCCTAAGTCATAACTCTCTTGAAAGAGATGGAGCGCGTGATCGCTGTCTGCGCGATTTGAAGCCATCAAACCATGACGATTTAGAAGCAGAGCTAGAGAACTTTTATTTCCTATTTCGCGAGCCGCAGCTTCCGCAACATTCAACACCTCTTCACACTCGGAATAAAGACTGCGAATTTGAAGAAAACGAGACAACTCAATGCCATACTTGACGATTTCTTCTCTATATCGTTGTTCCACATTGAACTGCATACCGGCGCGCATATTCGCCAGTTCAAGTTCCAATGCTTTTCGAGCCTCCTCCAATTCCAATCCTGCATTCAAAAGTTTCGGGCTATGCTTTTGAGCAAGGCGCAGAAAATAAGAGGCATGTCTACTACGAATCGTTTTATTTGGTTCAGATACGCTACGGTCGGGCAAATCCTTCTCAAATTCTTGCTGTCTTTCGCGTGCGTACTCTCGGATGGATTCCAACATGGAGTAGCGAATCTCGTTGCCCAGTTCAAGAGTGCGAACGAGAGATTTATCACGTAGCGCGAAGACATACTCCAACGACTCCGGAATTGGACAAACCTCTTCCAGAGCCTCTAATGAGAATCCGCCCGTAAACACGGATAGTTCTGAAAAAAGCTTACGTTCATCCTCGTTCAAAAGATCGTAAGACCAGTCCAAAGCGCCTTTCAAACTCCTTTGCCGAGGATCTAGATCGCGACGAGCGCCGGCGAGCAGTTTGAAACGATCCTGCAACTTGGGTAGGATTTCCTGGGGAGTCATTGCACGACAAAGAGAAGCCGTTAGTTCAATTGCAAGCGGAAGTCCCTCCAAGCGTTTGCAGATTGCCGTGACAGCTGGAAGACTGGACTCGTCCAGGCTGAAATGCGGACTTGCCAATATCGCTCTTTCGACAAAAAGGCGCAAGCCGGCGTACTTCATGCTTGCCACCAGGGTAACGTCTTCAGGTGGTAGTTCGAGCGGAGACAACGGAAACTCATGCTCGCCGGAAATCTGAAGCAGGTGTTGAGAAGTCACAAGACAAGCGAGGTTTCGACACTCCTTAATCAAGCCCCCTAGAAACCGAGACGCCTCAATAACATGCTCAAAATTGTCGAAGACAAGCAAAGCCCGTTTTTCTCGAAGGTGTGCAACTATCTGTCCGCGAGGGTCCGCACTCGATAGCTCGATTTTCAAAGCGATTGCGACCGCGGAAGGAACGTCGCGAGCGCTGGCAGTGTTTACAAGATCTATCATCCAAACGCCATCAGGAAAAAAGTCGATGCAGTCCGCCCCGACCTGCATTGCAAGACGAGTTTTGCCTGTTCCGCCGGGACCGATAATTGTCACGAGTCGTGTTTTTCTTTTAACAAGAAGATCGGATAGCTCCACGATCTCTTTTTCTCGCCCGACGAAACTCGTCGCCTGACCAGGAAAATTATGAGGAAATGCGTCAAGGGTTCGTAAGGGCGGATATTCCCTTTCCGGTAAATCCGTTGTGGCGAGGGTGAATAGCCGAATGGGGGACGCGAGGTCTTTCAGTCGGTGAAGCCCTGTGTCCTGCAACTTTGCATCGATAGAAAGTCTGGCGGCGATCAGATTGAAAGTCTGTTCGGAAAGAACGATTTGCCCTCCGTGAGCGGAAGATTCGATTCTGGCTGCATGATTGACGGCAGGTCCGAAATAGTCTCCATTTTGAGGAGACAACTTACCCGTATGCAGACCGATACGCACTCGTATTTCGAAGTCTCCGCTGAAAGGCTCGGTTTCTATTCGCCTTTGCATCTCAATGGCGCAGTTTGCCGCAAGAATCGCTTCCGGAAACGCCGCCATGAAACTGTCTCCGATTGTTTTTACTTCGTATCCTGAGTGACCGCAGATCGCCCGCCTCATAAGGTCATTATGAGTTTCAAGCGCAACTTGAAATCCTTCCCCAAACTTTTCCCAAAGTGCGGCAGCCCCCTCAATATGAGTGAACATCAAAGTGACTTCGCCTGATGGGGCTTCAACTTGCGATACTACGGACATTAAAACTCCTAAAAGGACAAAAGAGAGACGCCATAAATGTAAGAGCGAGAAATTACGCGCACTCTGCCCACTATCTCCAACAGCTATCCGTTCCCTCTACTCCCTTCCCTCCTCAGTCTTGGAAGTATCTGTTGGGGAGTCATCCCACGAACCCGTCTAGCGGATTCCTCAATTTTGCCGGGAATTCCTGCAAGAAAACTGCATATTTCTATAATCGAAGCCAGGTTATCCGGTGTCAACTCGAAACTAGGACGCAATGATTGCGCTGTTTCAACAAAAAGTCGGACGCCGGCGCTATTCATCGCCTCCGAAACAGCAAGATTCGTCGAGGGAATTTCAAACGAATTCAGTTTGTACTCGACAGCGAAGGACGAGGCTATTCGACTCTGAGATGCAACAAGAAAAAACACTCCTGAACAAGACTTCAAAGCCTCATTTATCAGCGTTTCAATTTCTTCATTTGGATAGCAATGAATCAGAATCAACAACGTCTTTTTGTCTTTCAAAAAGGACAAAGTCCGTATTCCGAACTCATTGAATGAAGAAGGAATCTTTAAAGCCGAAGCGATCGTTTCCAGAACATCGCTAGCCTCGGCGATCTCACTCATGTCGATTAAGCAAGCGCCGTCGGGATGTCTGTGAGCGCACTCCGCCGCCGCCTGAAGCGCTAGTCTCGATTTTCCCATCCCAGGCTTTCCGGTAATATTGACAAGAAAATTTCCCTTCAAAAGTTTTACTACCTCCCCCACTTCCTTCTCTCTTCCAACAAAAGATGTCAGTTCCGATGGCAAATTGTTGGGGTAGAGATTCAAAGTACGAAGCGGAAGATAGTCGCGATCCGGCAAATCGCTTGCAGAGAGCCTGAAAAGTTGAATTGGCGATCCGAGATCCTTCAAACGGTGCAGGCCTGCTGATTTCACAAAGGCATTGGAAGGCAGTCGTCCGACTACAGCCTCCGCTGTCTCCTGAGAAAGTATGATCTGTCCCCCATGAGCCGTAGCTTCGATGCGCGCAGCATGATTCACAGGCGGCCCGAAGTAGTCTGCATTTTGCGGCATCAACTCTCCGGAATGTATCCCGATTCTTACCCGCATTTTGCCGATATTGGAAAAAAGTTCTCCCTCAATCAACCTTTGCATCTCAAGCGCGCAGTTTGCAGCGTGCAAAGGTTCAGAGAAAGCGACCATGAAGCTGTCGCCAATGGTTTTGACTTCATATCCGCAGTGCAACTTGATCGCCTCGCGCATTAGTCGATTGTGAGTCTCAAGAGCGCTGCGAAAAAGTTCCTGATGTCGATCCCATAACTTGGTCGAGCCTTCAATATCTGTAAACAGGATTGTCACAGATCCTGACGGCAAATTTTGCTTATGCATAAAACC
>JAYVOT010000658.1:0-5386 GCA_043757795.1 Chthonomonadaceae bacterium
GTTCTGCCCATCGTGGGAGAAGAACGAGAGCGTTCCGAAGATACTCCAGATCGCCATCATCCCAAGCGCGAAACCCAGATCGCCGATTCGATTCATTACGAAGGCTTTGTTGCCGGCTTTTGCGTTCTCGGTGTTCGTGTACCAGAAGCTGATAAGCAGGTAGGAGCAGGAACCCACGCCTTCCCAACCGACGAACATCAGTAGGAAGTTCTCGCCCATCACTAGAACCAACATCATAAAGATGAAAAGGTTGAAGTAGGTGAAAAAGCGTGCGAACTCCTTATCGTCTTTCATGTATCCGGTGGCGTAGATATGTATCAGACCGCCGACTCCCGTCACGATCATCGCCATCAGCATGGAAAGCGGGTCAAGAAGGAGAGCGAAATTGACGGTGAAGCCGCCGAAAGAAATCCAGGGAGCTTCCAGAGATGTGAACGGGATGAGCGGAACGATTAGACGGTGATCGGGAGCCGGATTGACGAGCGCGACAAGAGTCCAGACGGACACCAAAAACGAAGCCAGAACGACGCCGGAGGCGACAAGAGCCACGGCTTTTCGTCCCATTCGTTTGCCAAGAAACGCATGGAATAAAAATCCTAGAAGGGGAAGCAATAGTATAAGTGACGGTACATTCTGCATTCGCAGAAACTCCTAATGACTGACTAGTATTTCAGTAGATTGATCTCATCAATATTGATGGTCTCTTTTGCGCGGAAAATCGCGACGATGATTCCAAGGCCGACGGAGACTTCCGCCGCCGCGACTGCCAGGGCGAAAATGACGTACATCTGTCCGTTGACCTGTGCAAAATGCCTGCCAAGCGCGATGAAAGAGAGATTCGCTGCGTTGAGCATCAGTTCAATGCACATAAAGAGTACTATCGGATTTCGGCGCACTAGCACCCCGACCACTCCGATGCAGAAGAGAATCGCAGACAGAATGAGGTAGGCAGTCGTGGGAACGCCCGTGAAAAGCGTGGGCGAAGCGATCTGATGAGGCATATTAGGCGGTAGCATTCAAAAATTCCTCTCTACGTGATCTGTCTTTTCGCCATGATAATTGCGCCCACGACGGCGACAAGCAACAGCAACGATACTGCTTCAAAGGGAAACAGCCAGGGAAGTTCGGGATTATACAGGTTTTTGCCGATAGTTTCCGCCGTGCCTAAATCTTCCAAATTGACCTTGACCGGAACGGCAAGAGCATGAGTAGCGCTGGAAACGGAGTTCGGCTTCACTTCGGTTGCAACGCTCGGCGGAGGGAGAAGCGTGATCGACTGAGTGCTGAACAACACTACCAACAACCCGAATCCAAGCGCGGCTGCAACCCATTTGCTGATCCCGCCGGTCTCTTTCATCGTTTGAGGGGCGCCCAAATTCAAAAGCATGATGACAAAGAGAAACAGAACCATGATCGCTCCGGCGTAGACGATGACTTGTACCGCGGCGATGAACTGCGCGGAGAGCAACACGTACAACACAGCGACGCTCAGGAAAGTCACGACTAGGGAGAGGGCGCTTCGCACCGGATTCTTGGTTGCGACCATCCAGAGCGCGGAGCCGACGCACAGAATAGCCATTATATAGAAAACAATAATTTCAAGTGTCATCGACCTGTTTCAGTCCTTGCTACGGAGGTCTGAGCGACGGGAGTCGGAGTCGCTTTCGGAAAAATCGTCTCTTTCGCAAGCGAGTATCCCGCAAGAAGAAAGAGCCAGAACAGCCCCAGAGGGAGCAACTTCTTCCATCCAATACTCATCAAAACGTCGTATCGCAGCCTGGGAAGAGTGCCTCGGAGCCAAATGTAAAGGAAAATTCCCATCAGCATCTTCAAAACGAACCACACGATGCCCGGCACCAGGGTGAACGGAACGATATTGAGGGGCGGGAGAGTTCCTCCCCAGAAAACCGTTGCGTTCAAGCAAGAAACCGTTATCATCGCGATATACTCGCTGATGAAGAACATCGCGTACTTCATAGAGGAGTACTCCGTCATGAAGCCCGCGACAAGCTCCGCCTCCGCCTCCGGCAAGTCGAATGGCGCACGATTCGTCTCCGCGATCATCGCGATCGTGTAGATTATGACAGGGACGAAGAACGTTTGTATCCAATACCAGGAAAAAACGCTTCCTCTCAGGAACTCCGGCGCGCCGGGGAAAGGCAATTGGTTTTGCGCCTGCACGATGTGATCGAGTTGAAGAGAACCTGCCATTACCACCACGCAAAGAAGGGAAAGTCCCATTGCAAGTTCGTAGCTGATGAGCTGAGCCGAAGCTCGAAGACCCCCAAGCAACGAATATTTGTTGTTGGAAGACCAGCCTGCAAGCACGACGCCGTAGGCTTCTAAAGAAGAGAGAGCGAGGATGAATAAAAGTCCGATATTCACGTTGCCGGCTGCAAGCGGAACGGGAATAAGACTGTCAGGCGCGCCAGTGAAGGAGTAGGCTTGCCCGAGATGAGCGCCGCGCAAGAAATAGAACTCATGGATCGGAATTGTCGAACCCGCTGAAATCGTCGCGATAATCGCTATCATCGGCGCGAGATAGTAGACGAATTTATCAGCGCTTTTTGGGGTCACGTCCTCTTTGAAGAAGGATTTCGCCCCGTCCGCCACTGCCTGAAGAAGGCCTCTTGGTCCGACTCGGTTTGGGCCGGAACGATCCTGAATAAAGGCGATGATGACGCGTTCCATGTAGGTCAGCAACGGCATGACTCCGAGCGTCAGTCCGATCCATACGAGGATAGCGACATACGGAACAATGGACGGCAGATGTATCGGGCCTGCGAACTCTGGAAGATAAAATTTCCCCATAGGTTAGTTCGCCCCTTTTTTATCGGCAGGAGAGGCGTATCCCGTGAGCGTCAACGAAGCGATTCGAGTTTCGCTTGCAGACTCCATCCATCGAACGCCCGACTCCCCAAGACTTTTGGGGTTGATCTGTGAATATTGAGGGACTGTTGCGGCGATCTCTTTCAGAATGTCTCGCGAATTGAAATAGTTCATCGTATTGCCCATTTGCGCGGAAATTTCAGCGAAAACCAACCAGGAAGGCTTGATGTTCGGGTCGATCTCAAACGCTTTATAAAGTCGTTGAACTCGGCGTTCGCAGTTCGTAAATGTCCCGTCTATTTCTGCGGAGCTTGCAATCGGAAGAACGACGTCCGCATGTTTAGCTGTCTCCGTCAAGGTCAAATCGCTGACGATGAGAAATGGGCAGTTGTCAAGCGCTGATTTCGCAGTATTGAAATCGTGATATTCCGTCAAAAGATCCGTTTGATGAAGCCATAAAGCCTTTAGTTTGCCGGATGCAGTCGCTTTCAGCATCCGCTCCGCGTTCATCCCGGATTGTTCAACCGCCCTGTATCCTGGAGCGAAGTCCGGGAGGAGTCCCATGTCCTGAGCGCCTTGCGTATTCGCCTCATCGCCAGGCAAGTTCAAATTTCCGGAGTTGCCTGTCACGACGAGAATATTTCCCAGAGCCGCAATAATTTCAGAGAAATAAGGATGTTCTCGAACCGATTTTCCTGCAATTGCAGCCGTTCCGCTCGTCGCAAGGATTTTCGCCGCCGCCTCAACCGATTTTCCGCTTACTCCGGTCTCTTCTTCTGTTTTCTCAAGCGACCATTCGGCGATATGAAACTGCAGACTGCTGAAATCCACGCCTTCGATTGGTTCTATCAACTTTTGAGTGAACATTGCGTTCAAGATGCCGTTGAGCAAGGCGACTTCCGTACCCGGTCGGTAGATCATATTCTGTTCGGCGAAGTCGCTGAGGTTCGTCGTGTCGTTGACCTGCCGGTCGTTGGCGTAAATGATTTTTGCGCCTTTGAATCTCCAAGCTTTGCGCACTCGAAGAAAAATAATAGGTTGTTCGTCTTGAAGGTCACACCCGAAAACAAAGAGCGTTTTCATTTTTTCGAGTTCCGCTATCGAATTCCCCATCGAGCGATAGCCGAATCGGTCGAAGAGAGGTTCGTTCACTGATTCGGAGCTTTTGCCCAACCTGCTGTCGAGATTTGAACTTTTGAGGGTTTCGCGGAAAAGTTTTTGAAAGACGAAGTTGTCTTCATTTGTGCTTCTTGCACCGCCAATTCCGCCGACATCGGCGCCAGCCTCTTTCAACTTTTCGGCAATGAGCGCATACGCTTCAGACCAACCGACCTCAACGAATTTGTCGCCTTTTCGCACAAGCGGAGATTTCAATCTGTCGGGCGAGGAGATGTAATCGTGTCCGAATTTCCCCTTATCGCATGTCCATTCTTCGTTCACCTCTTCATTGAGGCGCGCGTTCACTCGTTGAAGGGAGTTCATACGATAGTCGAGTTTGATATTGCAACCGTTGGAGCATTGCGTGCAGATCGAGCGTTGCGTCATCAAATCCCACGGACGCGCCTTAAAGCGATATTTGCTCGAAGTCAACGCCCCGACAGGACAAAGTTCAATGACGTTGCCGCTGAATTTAGACTTGTAGGATGTCTGCGCGAAAGTGCCGACCTCGACCTCTGCGCCGCGTTTGAGAAGCGCCAACTGCGCGTCGCCGCTGATGTCTTCTGAAAATCGTGTGCATCGTGCGCACTGAATGCAACGCTCCCGATCAAAAGTGACGTATTCGGAGAGCGGATAGGCTTTCGGGTAGTGTCTTTTCTCTTCGATATAGCGACTTATCGGAGGCCCGTAGAATAGAGTGTTGTTTTGAAGCGGGCACTCGCCTCCCCGGTCGCATACCGGGCAGTCAAGAGGGTGATTTATAAGGAGAAATTCAAGAATGGCTTTGCGATCTTTGACGACTCTATCGGTTTTCGTTTCAACGATCAGTCCTTCGGAAGCGGGCATCGTGCAAGCGGGTTGGGGCTTTGGCATTTTGCGAATCGTACCGTCGGGCGCAACCGTCGCACACTCGACGAGGCACATTCGACAGTTCGCGGCGTCGCCCTTCGAAAGTCGGGGATGATAGCAAAAAAACGGAATATCGACGCCGATGCTGTTCGCCGCCTCAATAATATTTTCGCCATTGGGCACTTGCAGTTCAACGCCGTTTATTTTGATTTTGACAAGTTTTTCCGATGCCGGATTGAGTGAAACTTCGGTTTGCGTCAGTCGATTGTCAGACATAAATGGATTCAACCTCTTCAAATTCAAAAGAGAAAATATTATGGAACATAAGAGCGAAAAGGCTTAAATTAGAATCAACTGCTCGCTCGCGTATCAGTGTACCGTATTTGATACGGAATGAAATGCGTTGTCCGACGAATGAAGCGGACAAGTTGGAACCGGTCGCGGGAATTAAGAACTCATGTTACGCAAACGACAGAGCGTTATGACGAGAGTCCCATGACTAAAGTCACGGTCTGGGTGGCGTTCCGCCGTGTGTGCTTCGCACACGATA
>JAYVOT010000659.1:0-5376 GCA_043757795.1 Chthonomonadaceae bacterium
AATTGGCGCCGCTCCTGAAAGCTCGACCTTCGGATCGAAGGAATAGGGATGGCTTCAACCGGAGAGCGCTCTTTCGGCGGAATAAGGTTCGCGGAGGCGGGTGCAACTTCATAATCAGTCTGCTCTGCTGTCGCATGTTCGGAGATATCTTCCTGGCTTGTCGGTCTTAGAAGTTCCGCCTGCCTCAGATCGAAGACTCCCGAAGCGGGGCGCAAGAGCGTGTCAATCGACTCGGGGCGCGAAGAGCCGCGCAAGAGAGTTTCTCCCTGTTCCTGTCGAATAATCCTCTCGCGAACGACGGGCAAGATATGGACTGCGGCGAGGATCATTTCCGGGCTTGGTTTCCATTTCGCATCGCCCTCCGCAATGGACTGCAAAACGGTCAGTTCGCGCCGGGTGTCCGCTGTCTCCATCAGGCGAATCGCTTCGAGTCGGATGCGATCATCAAAGAGGGCTTCTCCGATTAGATTCTGGTGCATGATCATTCCGAGCAACATGTTCCGTTGCCCGTCGCTCCACCCGAGAACCTCTGTTTCTTCGATTTCAGGCATCAGTCGTATCAGTATTTGGCAAAGCTGTTTGAAGAAATTGCTTCTAAGCATCTCGTTGTTGTCATACATTATAGCCAACAACTTCGGGACGGCGTTTTTGTCTGTAATCCCCTTTGCAAGCGCATGAAAACGAGTTGGTACGCTCCTTTTCTTCAGGATCGTCCTTTGCAATGCATAACCCGCTGCAGACGCGCTGAATAGCCCGGATGTGACAAGCGAAAAAAATAGATGTGCCTTCGGATCTATTGAAATCAGAACTTGCGAAAGCGCAAAGAGAGCTCCCATTCCGCCCATCCCGGCGATAGAGGCGCGGAGAGGACCGTCCTGCGCCGCGATTTTGTCTGCCATCCATTGCGAATGCGGCATCAAAATATTGGCGACCCTCTGAAAACGGCGCTCAGCAGGCAAGTTCATATAGGTCTTGAGAGCCTCTTTCCACTCCGCTTCAGACCCGTCGCCGAGGGCGTGAATCAATTGACGATCAAGGGGAGCGAGTATGATTTTGTCCTCTTTCAATGCCGTCTCCTTGTGGTAAGCCGGAACCAGATCCGGGCACGGAAAGCGCCCGTTTGAATAGTAGGCGTCTCAGTATCTTGCCATAATTGAGCGTAGACACACGTCGCATCGATCTGCGATTTGCTTAATACGCTCAAGAGTCTCAGTCTGAATCAACGCGCCTCCTTCATAGAGGCGTTGATCTCATTCCATAGAATGCCCCAAATTGGGCTGTTCCGCAAATGCCGGCAGTCTCTACGGAATTGGCATCGTCGGCTGTTCGAATAGTTTCAACCCGCGTAATTGCTGACTGCACAAGAAGAGTTCTTAAGATATGGCAGTTAAAATCAAGTTTTGAATAGCGAAAAGAGCGTGGAAAACGCCTGTCATGGATACCACGCCTTTAGGATGAAAATCGTAATCAACGCATTTTCCTTGACACGCAAAGCGAACATGGCTCGTAATTGCAGTCTGGACGAAATCGGCAATCAATTGGATAGCGCCAATAAAACAGTGAAAATCGTCCTCAATTTTCCGTGGGGCTGAACTTTTGCAAAGATGTTTCGTCAGGAATCCATCTAGAGAAAGCGATGCCGTCACTCAGCTCAAGTAGTCCCTATGAAAAATATAGCGCTTATTCCGTTCGTTGCTGTTATCGGCATTTCAAATGCATTCCTCTCCTTCGTTCCGAACTCCCAAGACAATCCTGAAAAGGCGCTGAAAACGAGTCAAGACAGTCCTGTTTCCGCTCCCGCTTACTCCAAACAGGAGACGCGCATTTGGAAAGTTGACGGTGTCGAGAGAGAGGCATTGCTGTTTTTACCGCAAAACTCAACTATCAAGTCGCCTGTGATTTTCGCTTTTCATGGGCATGGCGGAACGATACGACATGCCGCAAGAACCTTCGGCTATCAAAACCTATGGCCGGAAGCCATCGTGGTCTACATGCAGGGATTGCCTACCCCCGGCGCGATCACCGATCCCGAGGGAAAGAAAACCGGCTGGCAAAAAACCTCAGGAGATCAAAACGATCGAGATTTAAAGTATTTCGACGCCGTCCTGGCTTCGCTGAAAAAAGAGCGCGCGATTGATGAAAAACGCATTTTTGCCGCCGGACATTCAAATGGCGGCGCTTTCACTTTTCTACTCTGGGCGGAACGAAGCGGCACGTTCGCCGCATTTGCGCCTGCCTCCGCAACCGCTTCCTGGAGCATGACGAAACTGCGCCCGAAGCCGGCGATCCAATTCGGAGGCGAGAGCGACAAGCTCGTGCGCTATGCCTCTCAAAGCCGAACCATGAATTACGTTCGAAAACTGAACGGGTGCGAAGAGGCAGGAAAAGAGTGGGCGAATTCAGGCTCGCTCACTGGAACTCTCTATTCTTCAAAAGCTGGGACTCCATTCGTCGCTCTCATCTCTCCCGGCGGGCATCAGTTTCCCGCAGAGGCTCCTGCCTTGATCGTAAAGTTTTTCAAGGAGTTGCCGACGGCGCATCAGCCCTAAATCACTCCAAAAATCCCCGCTTACTCTCCGAAATCACGGTTCAAACTCTATTTTATCCCATATGCGGTAAAATAGGGTCATGTCTCAGATACAACTACAAAATTTGAACGCCCTTCGCATCACCGAAGTCGAAACGGGAAGCCCTGCAGCGAAAGCCGGGGCGATGGTCGGCGACCTCCTGACAGCCGTCAACGGCAACAAAATTCTCGATATTCTGGATTATCGCTTTCACTCCGCAGAGGCGCGGCTGAAACTTACGCTGGAACGCGCAGGGGAGACTTTGACTCTGAACCTGAAAAAGCGTTCGGACGAAGACGCCGGCATCAATTTTGAAAACGACCTCGGCGACAATATTCACACTTGCAAAAACAAATGCGTCTTTTGCTTTATTCATCAACAGCCGAAGAAAATGCGCAAATCCCTCTACCTCATGGACGACGATTTCCGGCTCTCTTTCATGCATGGAAACTACGTCACCCTCACCAACCTCTCCGATCAGGAGTGGGCGAGAATCTTGGAGCAGAGACTCTCGCCCCTCTACGTCTCCGTTCATGCGACGGACCCTGAACTGCGAAAAGTTCTGCTGGGACGCCGGGAACCGACGCCCATTCTGCCCCAGATTCGCGAATTGAACGACAACCGCATCGACATCCACGCTCAAGTCGTCCTCTGCCCCGGTCTCAATGACAAAGAAAACCTCGACAGAACGCTGGATGAACTTGCCGAGGAGCATCGCAGCGTCACGAACAAACGCGCAGGAGTGCCTTCCGTCGCTATCGTTCCGGTGGGAATGACCCGATTTCGAGAGCGACTGCCGAACTTGACGCATGTCGAAAGGGACTATGCGCTTGAAATGATCGCGCACGTAGAGAAACGGGAAGCGGAGTTTCTGGCGAAGTTGGGAACGCGTTTCGTCTGGCTAGCGGACGAGTGGTACGTGATCGCCGGAAAACCGATTCCCGGCAAAGCGCACTACGAGGAGTTCCCGCAACTCGAAGACGGAATCGGTACGATTCGTCTCTTCATGGAAGACGCCAAGTCCGTTGAGAAGTCATTGCCGGAGAGCGTTTTAATTCCTGTGAACGCGACTGTCGTCACCGCCGAAATGCCCGCCGCCGTTGTCAACGCCTTCATAGATCGCCTGAACCTGATACACGGAGTGAATATAAACGTCTGCGTGGTGAAAAACGATTTTTTCGGCGGAGACATCCATATCGCAGGTCTTTTGACGGCGCGAGACATCATCGCGCAATTGAAAACCTTCGACGGACGTTACGAGACGATTTATCTGCCTGAGATCTGCCTGCGCGACCGTGAGGTTTTCCTCGACGATCTCACATTGGAACAGGCGCGAGAAGAATCGGGACTAGACCTGCGACTGACAGGAAACCGCCCGCGCGACCTAGCTGAAGCTCTTGGTCTCATTCTCCCAAGCTTGATCCCTGTTCCGCAAATGCGTCACAGCGTAATTGAAGGCTGAAACCTCCTTCCAATTCGAAATCAACCTTTAAATGTAACGGCGTAAATGACAATGGCTGTCGGCGCATCCGCGCCATGAGAGAATGCCGGAGACGTTTTAGCGTCTCTTTGGAAAATCGATAGGTGGAAAGAACAGTCGAAAATTGGATGAACTTAAATTAAAGCAGTACATGGAAGTACGAGAAAAAATGGGTTGGTACGACCGCTCTAATACCGGCAAATTGGCGATTCGAGGGACGGATCGGTTCACCTGGTTGCAGGGGATGGTCAGCGCAGACACGAAACTGCTGGCGAACAGTAAATCGTACGCTCCTTGTCCCGCTTGTCTCCTGGATTCCACAGGACACCTTCTGGCAGAGTTGCATCTCTATAGCGCACGAGGCGGGCAGGTCGCAAAGATCGGACCTAAGATCGGACTTGGGGAGGAAGATTTCGTCTTGATCGACGTGCAACGCTCGGAGCTTGAGAAAGTCGTCGCAACCCTCGACAGGTTCCTGATCTCGGAAGACGTAGAGATTATTGATATTTCGGATCGCCTGGGATGCGTCGCGGCGCTTGGAAACGGCGCTCATGATTATTGGGACTTGGCGCCGGTAGGAGAACCTCTGGATGAACTTTTACATTTGTCATACGCGATGGTCGCCAGGCTTGGTCCAAATCTTCCAGGTTTCAACGCCTACTATGCTTCTGAACTCCATGCGCAAGTCGAAGAGATCATGGCTCGGCAGAAAGCGTTAAACATCGACGAAGACATCGTGGAACTGCTTCGTATCGAGGCGGGGGCTCCGAAGTTCGGAGTCGACATGGATGAAAAGACCATTGCGCTTGAAGCGGGACTGGGTCCTACGCATATCAGCTTCACGAAGGGATGTTACGTCGGACAAGAGGTCATCGCCCGAATCGACTCAAGAGGGCACACCAATCGCGCCCTGACCGGATTTGTAATTCATTCGGAAACGCTTCCTGAGCCGAAAGCGAAGCTTTTCGCTGAAACGGAAGAGGGTTGGAAAGAGACGGGATGGTTAACGTCGGTTGTTGCGGAGTCCCCTGCAATGGGGTTCCGACCGATTGCGCTCGGCTACGCCCGACATGAGCATCGAGCGCCCGGTACTACGCTCCATATCGGTGAGCCGGAGTCTGAAGGGACGCTTGAAACGATCGAACTACCGTTCTACCGGGGCGCGAAATCTTGACGGAAGAAATTGCAGAAGAGTCGAACAGTCTAAACAATAAGAAAAATTTCTCCGCTTCAACCTTGTCAACCTCTGCAATCCTGTTGTTGGTTGTCGCAAATCTGCTCTGGGGAGCCTCTTCCTCCGCCGCCAAGGCAGGGCTTTCCGAGTGCGGA